>NZ_JBIVUT010000016.1:720-219590 GCF_044757365.1 Streptomyces sp. NPDC091289 | reverse complement strand
CGTCCGGCAGACCGCCCGCGGGCGGCCCGGAGTTGATGTACCGGCCCGCCGGGGGGGGGGGGCGGGGGCCCCCCCCCCCCCCCCCCCCCCCCCCCCGGGGGGGGGGGGGGGGCCCCCCCCCCCCCCCCCCCCCCCCGCCCCTCGTCGTGCGTGGGCGCTGCACTTCCAGCCCAACGGGCAGGCCGCGGAGGACCTCTTCGCTCTGGCCGCCCGGCTGGACGCCGAGGCCCCGGGTCTCCTGAGATTCCCCCTCGAAAATATCTCCCGAAATATACACATAAGCGCCAGATAAGAGCACCATAGAGGAAAGGGTGCCTGCCGCATCCATCCGCACGGCGGCGGGGCCCGCAGGAACGAAGGAGACGAAATCTCATGAGCAACGTCTCACACGCGAGGAGCGATATATCGGGCCACCCCGATGCCTCCGAAATGCGTGCGCGGTACGACCGCGTGATGGGCGGCCGTGATGTGGCGCTGGTAGACGCGCCGGTGTTCCTCGTCGGTCTCTACTGCGCCGTTTCCCCGTGGGTGCTCCACTTCACGGCCAGCCAGCCGGCCCTGGTGACGCACAACCTGGTGATGGGTATCGCCATCGCGGTCCTGGCCCTCGGCTTCACCGTGATGCCCGAGCGCATGGCCGGCCTGAGCTGGGCGCTCTGCGCGATCGGTGCGTGGATCATCGTGTCGAGCTGGGTGGTGGGCAGCAGCCCCGACGCAGGGATCGTGATCAACAACATCATCGTCGGCGGACTGGTGGTCCTCCTGGGCATGGTCTGCGCGGGAGCCGCGGCCAAGAGCCGCAGCACCTGACCACGACGACAACCCCCGAAACCCCCGACAAGCCCCGCCCCTCTTCCAGCCCCTCCGGCGGTCGCTTCCCAGCCCCTCCGGCGCTTGAGGAGCGGGGTCCGGGGCGGAGCCCCGAACTACAGCCCGGTCACCCGACCGAGCTGTAGGCCACCACCCCCCGCAACACCGCATCCACCGCCTTACGCGCGTTCTTCGCCACACCGGACGCCCCGGCCCCCGCATCCCGAGGAGCCGCCGCGGCCACCTGCCCCAGCACGTCGATCACCTGCTTGCACCACCGTACGAAGTCCCCCGCCGGCATCTCCGCCTCGCGCAGCACCTCGTCCAGCGTCCGGCCGGAGGCCCACATGTAGACCGCCCAGGCGAAGCCGAGATCGGGCTCGCGCTGCCCGACCCCCTCCGCCTGGTTGATCTTGAAGTCCTCCTCCAGGGCATCCAGCCGCCCCCAGATCCGCACCATCTCGCCCATGGCGACCTTCGCGGGACCGGACGGCAGCTTCGGCGCGACCGCGTCATCGGCCTGCCGTGCCTCGTACACCAGCGCCGAGACGCAAGCCGCCAGTTCAGCGGGGTTGAGCCCTTCCCAGACCCCCTCCCGCAGGCACTCACTGGCGAGCAGGTCCAACTCCCCGTACAACCGGGCCAGCCGCCGCCCGTTCGCGGTGACCTCGTTGCCCCGGAGGTAGTCCAGCTCGGTGAGGAGCGCGACGATCCGGTCGAAGGTCCGGGCGATCGTGTTCGTCCGGCCCTCGATCCGCTTCTCCAGCTGCCGGGTGTCCCGCTGCAGCCGGTGGTAGCGCTCGGCCCACCGCGCGTGGTCCTCCCGCTCGTCGCACCCGTGGCACGGGTGGGCGCGCAGCTCGGTCCGCAGCCGGGCGATCTCGCGGTCGTCGGCGGCCGGCGCCCGCCCCTTGCGGTGCCGGTCGGGCACGATGTGTCCGGCCTTGGACCGCAGCGCGGAGGCCAGATCGCGCCGGGACTGCGGTGAGCGCGGGTTGAACGACTTCGGGACCCGCATCCGGTCCAGCGCCTCCACGGGCACCGGGAAGTCCATCGAGGCCAACCGCTTGACCTGCCGCTCGGCGGTCAGCACCAGCGGACGCGGCCCGTCGTGGTGGTCGAACCCGCGGTGCCCGTTGGCCCGCCCCGCGGGCAGCCCGGGATCCAGCACCAGGGCGAGCCCCGCGAACTTCCCCGTGGGCACATGGATGACATCCCCCGGCTTCAGCTTCTCCAGCGAGGAGGCCGCCGCCGCCCGCCGCTGCGCCGCACCCTGCTTGGCCAGCTCCGTCTCGCGGTCCTTGAGGTCGCGGCGCAGCCGCGCGTACTCCTCGAAGTCGCCGAGGTGGCAGGTCATGCCCTCCTGGTAACCCTCGAGGCCCTCCTCGTTGCGCTGGACCTGCCGGGAGATCCCGACGACGGACTTGTCGGCCTGGAACTGGGCGAACGAGGTCTCCAGCAGTTCCCGGGACCTGTGCCGCCCGAACTGCTGCACCAGATTGACCGCCATGTTGTACGAGGGGCGGAAGCTGGAGCGCAGCGGATACGTACGCGTCCCGGCGAGGCCGGCCAGCGCCGTCGGGTCCATGCCGCGCTGCCACAGGACCACCGCATGGCCCTCGACGTCGATGCCGCGGCGTCCGGCCCGGCCGGTGAGCTGGGTGTACTCGCCGGGGGTGATGTCGGCGTGCTGCTCGCCGTTCCACTTGACGAGCTTCTCCAACACCACCGAGCGCGCGGGCATGTTGATGCCGAGCGCCAGGGTCTCGGTCGCGAAGACGGCCTTCACCAGACCCTTGACGAACAGCTCCTCGACGACCTCCTTGAAGGTCGGGAGCATGCCCGCGTGGTGTGCGGCGATGCCGCGCTCCAGGCCTTCGAGCCACTCGTAGTAGCCCAGGACGTGCAGGTCCTCGCCGGGGATGGACGCGGTCCGCTCCTCGACGATCTCCCGGACCAGCCGGCGCTTGTCCTCGTCGTTGAGGCGGAGTCCGGCGTACAGGCACTGCTGGACGGCGGCCTCGCAGCCGGCCCGGCTGAAGATGAAGGTGATGGCGGGCAGCAGGCCCTCGTTGTCCAGCCGGTCGATGACCTCGGGCCGGCCGGGCGTCCAGATCCGGCCGCGCTGACGCCTCTCGCGCTCGCGGTCGGCCTCGCGCACCATCTTGCCGCGGCGGCGGTCGCGCGGGTTGTAGACGTTCTGGCTCTCCTGCCGGGCGAGGCGGACCAGGTCCGGGTTGACCTCGCGCCGTCCGGCGCCCCGGCCTCCGTGGTCGGTGGCCTCCTCGAAGAGGTCGTACATCTTGCGGCCGGCCATCACGTGCTGCCAGAGCGGCACCGGGCGGTGCTCGGAGACGATCACCTCGGTGTCGCCGCGCACGGTGTCCAGCCAGTCGCCGAACTCCTCCGCGTTGGAGACGGTCGCCGACAGGGAGACCAGCGTCACCGACTCCGGGAGGTGAATGATCACTTCCTCCCACACCGCGCCCCGGAAACGGTCGGAGAGGTAGTGCACCTCGTCCATGACCACATAGCCGAGGCCGGAGAGCGACTGGGAGCCCGCGTACAGCATGTTCCGCAGGACCTCGGTGGTCATCACGACCACCGGCGCCTCGGAGTTGACGCTGTTGTCGCCGGTCAGCAGGCCGACCTTGTCCGCGCCGTACCGCTTGACCAGATCGGCGAACTTCTGGTTGGACAGTGCCTTGATCGGCGTGGTGTAGAAGCACTTGCGGCCCTGCTCCAGGGCCAGATGCACGGCGAACTCGCCGACGATCGTCTTGCCCGACCCGGTGGGGGCCGCGACCAGCACCCCCTTGCCCGCCTCAAGGGCCTGGCAGGCCTCGATCTGGAACGGGTCCAGGCCGAACTCGTACATCTCGCGGAAGGGCCCGAGGGCCGTCGCCATCTCGGCCGCGCGGGCGCGGGATGCCTCGTATCGCTCAGCTGGTGAGAGGTCCTCTGTCATCTTGCGTACGAGCCTACCCGCCACCTCCGACACTCAGCGCGATCTTTAAATGCCCTTGGTCTTTGACCCGGTGAGCACCCGTACGGCGCCCGGTACGCAGGTGGCGGTGAGCGGCAGCGCGCCCAGCGGTTCGCCGTCCGCGTACGCCGTGACCCCGGCCGCCGCCAGCTCGATCGAGGAGACCCGGTGCACGGTGACGGCGGGGTGGCCCAGGTGCGTGCCCCTGTAGACCTTCGGGAAGACCTTGAGGAGCGTGGTGCGGGTGCACTCCCCCACCACAGTCACGTCGAAGAGCCCGTCGTCCATCTCGGCGTCGGCACAGATCCGCATGCCCCCGCCGTACGTGGTCCCGTTGCCCACCGCGATGAGCGTGGCCTCGATCTCGGTGACCTCGCCCCCGTCGAGCCGGATCCGGTACGGGATCGGCCGGAAGGCGGCCAGTTCGGCGAGGATGGCGAGGTCGTACTTGAACCGTCCGCCGACGAAGCGCAGCCGGTTGCCGCGGTCGTTGACCCGGGAGTCGAACCCGGAGGCGAGGACGGAGCCGAACCAGCGGTCCCCGACCCGACCGAGGTCGATGTCGCGGTGGCCGCCCTCCTTGAGCGCCCGCGCGGCCAGCCGTCCGGCGGCGGCCGGGGCGCGGATCGGCAGGCCCAGCGCGCGGGCGACGTCGTTGCCGGTGCCGACGGCGACGACGCCCAGCGGCGTACTCGTCCCCGCGACGGCCTGGAGGGCGAGGGACATCAGCCCGTCCCCGCCCACGGCTATCAGCGCCCCGGTCCCCGCCGCGACGGCCTCGCGGGCCCGGCGCAGGGCGTCGTCGGCGTCCTCGCCCAGCACCGTACGGACGGAGAATCCGGCGTCCCGCAACGCGGAAGCGGCCGGCTGCGCGGCGTGCGCGCCCCGGCCGCGTCCTGCGGTGGGATTGACGAAGAGGGTGATCTCGCTGGTCACCCGCCGGACCTTACAAGGTCAGGTGATGTCGTCGTAACCGTTGAGCCGCTGCGATCCGGGACCGTCCGCCTCGCCGGATGCCTGCCCCGGAAGTGCGGGGCGGGAGGGGGCCGGCTCCACGCTCCCGACGGGCTCGGGCGTCAGATCGAGATCCGAGGCCTCGTCGTCGCTGAGCTCGGCGTCGGGGTTGCCGCGGTTGCGCCGCTTGTCGTTCAGCAGGGAGAAGCCGACGGCGATGAAGTAGAGGACAGCGAGCGGGCCAGCGAGAAGCAGCATGGAAACCGGTTCGCCACCGGGGGTCGCGATGGCCGCGAAGGCGGTGAGGCCCACGATCATTCCGCGCCACCAGCCGAGCATCCTCTTGCCGGAGACGACACCGGTCATATTGAGCGCGATGAGCAGCAGCGGCAGTTCGAAGGCGATACCGAAGACGATCACCATGCGGACCAGCAGATCCAGATAGCTGTCGAGCTCGATCTGGTTCTGCACGTTCTCGGGGCTGAACCCGAGCATGATCTCGGCGGTCTGCGGCAGGATCGCGTACGCGAGGTAGCCACCGGAGATGAAGAGGGGCGCGCCCACGACGGCGAAGGCGTAGGCGTAGCGCTTCTCGCCCTTGTGCAGCCCGGGGGCCACGAAGGCCCACAGCTGGTACAGCCAGACCGGGGTGGCCAGCAGGACACCGGACATCAGGGCGACCTTGAGGGCGTTGGTGAACGGCGCCAGCAGGGTGTTGGTCTTCAGCAGTGCGCAGGGCTTGCCGTTGACGGCGACGACCACGCCGTCCTTGCACCCGACGGATTCGAGAAGGGGGCGCAGAAGGAACTCGTAGATCTCCTTCTGGTAGAACGCCGCCACGATCATCACCACGACGATCGCCAGCACGGCCTTCAGCAGCCGGTTTCGCAGCTCACGCAGGTGATCGAGGAGAGGCATCCGCCCCTCGTCGTCCTTCTCCTGCTTGCGGGCAGACTTGAGCAACCCACTTCCCTCGTCTCGTGCGGCGGCTGTCGGCGGAGCGCGCCGGTTGTCAGCTCTGGGTGGTGGGCTTGGGCTCGCTGACCGGGCGGGAGCTGGTGACGTCTCCCGGAGCGGCCTGGATGGTGCGCGCGGTGGTGGACTGCGGGGGCGCCGGGTCCTCGACGGTCTCCGTCGTGGGCGTCGCGGTCGCCGCGTCGTCCTTCTTCATGGCCTTGGCCTCGCTCTTGAGGATGCGGGCCGACTTGCCGAGCGAGCGCGCCATGTCGGGAAGCTTCTTGGCACCGAAGAGCAGCAGGACGACAGCGATGATCAGAACGATCTCGAGGGGCTTCAGATTGCCGATCATGTGCGACTTCCTTCTCACTGAGGCGGCTGGAGGGTGGGCTCGCTACCCGTTCGACCGGGCCTACGTCCGATCGTTGCGCTTGGCAGCGATCGTAACCCGCGGGAGTAAACGCGAGGCAATGCCCGTGCGTACTCCGGCTTGCGGCCCGCACCTCCCTGCCTGGGCCGACCCATGCAGCGTACCCCCCGGTGCTGTCGAACATCAGGCCCCAGGGACCGTTATCGCAGGCCGTCGCCGGTGGCCGCGAGGCGGGTCGCGGCCCGTTCCAGGTCCTCCGACGCCCGGTTGATGCGCTCGGTGGTGACCGTGACCTGTCGGCCGAGACGCTGGGCCTCGACGAAGACCTTGATGCCGAGCACACCGAGCACGGCGATGCCCAGGAATCCGAGGGCGATGGCGAGCATGGGCCAGAACATTCGGCGGTGCCTCTTCTTCGTACGGGATTCCTGCGGGCTTCCTACGGGCGCTGTGGCCGGGATGGGCCGGGGCGCTACAGGGCGGTGTGCAGGCGCAGGGTCCGTACGCCGCCGCCGGTGAGCAGTTCGATGATGCGCTCCCCGGCCGGCTTGCGGACCGAGGCGCCGCACTCGGGGCAGGTGAAGGTGTAGAAGGTGGTGCGGCTGGTGGCGCCGATCGCCAGGCGCAGCGCGGCGGCGGCCAGCTCGAAGCGCCCGCGGCAGTCGGGGCAGGCGGCCCGGAAGCGTACGGCGGCGGGTACCGGCACGGGGACGGGTCCGGAGGCGGGACCGGTGCCGGTGCCGGGCAGGGGCGCCGGGCGGATCCCGGTGGTGACGGCGGCCGGGAACAGGAACGTCCGGTTCATCGTGTTCTCCCCTCCCCGGGTCTCAGACCGCGTCCTCGTAGGCGGCGAGCGCCTCCCGGGCGGCCGCGCGGGCGCTGTCCGCGAGCTCCGGCGGGGTGACGATGCGGCCGTCACCGCCGAGCCGCAGGGCGAGCCGGCGCAGCGAGGCCGGGTCCGGGGTGCGCAGGGTGATCCGCAGGCCGCCGTCGGGGAGTTCCTCGGCGGAGTCGTGCGGATAGTACTCGGCGACCCAGCGGCCGCCGGTGCCGACTTCGATCACGACTTCCGGGTCCTCGGCGGCGGGCTGGACCAGCCCCGCGGACAGGTCGCGCAGCTCCAGCTCGGGCGGGGCGGCGGGGGCGTCGAGGAGCCGGATCTCGGCGACCCGGTCCAGCCGGAAGGTCCGGCGGGCCTCGGAGAGCCGGCACCAGCCCTCCATATAGGTGTGGCCGACGGCGAAGAGCCGGATCGGGTCGACCTCGCGCTCGGTGAGTTCGTCGCGGGCGGGAGAGTAGTAGCGCAGCCAGAGCCGGCGGCGCTCCGAGATGGCCCGGTCGACGTCGGCGAAGACGCCGCCCTCGGCCTCGAAGGTCACCGAGAGCCGGGAGCTGGCCGCCCCGGACTCACCGGCGGCCGTCTCCAGCTTGGCGGTCGCGCGGACGAGGGCGAGCCGGTCGCTCTCGCGCAGTCCGGGCAGGGTGGCGACGGCGCGGGCGGCGACGAGCAGCGCGGTGGCCTCGTCGGCGGCGAGTCGGAGCGGCTCGGCGACGTCGTCCGGGTTGTGCCACCAGATGCGGTCGCCGTCGGTGTCGATGTCGAGGAGGTCGCCGCCGCGGAAGCTGGTGCCGCACATGGGCAGGACGTCGAGGTCCGAGATCAGCTCGTCCTCGGTGATCCCGAAGGCCCGTGCCACGTCCTGGACGTGGGCGCCGGGGCGCTCGCGCAGATACGTCACGAGGGACAGCATCCGGCGGGTCTGGTCGATCGCGTTCGTGGCCATCGTTTCCCTGCCCCTAGTCCTTGGCCACGGCGCGGAGCCGGTCCACCACATCGGCCCGCAGATCCGCGGGTTCCTCCACGACGACGTCCGGGCCGAACTCGACGAGCCAGGCGTCGAGGCCGTGCCCGTACGGGATCTCCAGCTCGTCCCAGCCGTCGCCGCGTTCCCGTACGGCGGTCGCGCGCGACCGCAGCGGGTAGCCGGCTCCGGCGCGCAGCCGGATCCGGGCGGTACGGGTCGCGGTCTCGCCGGCCCAGCTCTCGACGGTCTCGCGGACGGTGACCACGTCGGGCACCTCGGCGCTGAAGGCTCCGGCACGGGAGCGGACCTTGCCGGTGATGCGGGAGAGCCGGAAGACGCGTTCGGCGCCGCGCTCGCGGTCCCAGCCGGCCAGATACCAGTGGCCGCGCCAGCACTCGAGGGTCCAGGGTTCGACCTGGCGCTGCTCGGGGCGGGCGGAGTTGGCCTTGCGGTAGTCGAAGGTGACGGGGCGTCGGTCGCGACAGGCCAGCATGAGGGGCTCGAAGGCGGCCTCGTGGACGGGGATGCGGGGTTCGAGGGCGCTGTGGACCTCGTAGGCGTCCTCGGCCTCGGGCATGCCGGCGGCCCGCAGCTTCTGCAGGGCGCCGCTGGCGGCTCCGGCGAGGCGGGCCTGCTGCCAGACCTTGGCGGCGAGGCCGAGGGCGGCAGCCTCCTCGGCGTCCAGGGTGATGGGCGGCAGCCGGTTGCTGTCGCGGCGGGCCAGGTATCCGGTGTCGCCGTCGAGGTTCTCGACGGTCTCGATGACGAGGCCGAGCTCGCGCAGATCGTCCTTGTCGCGCTCGAACATCCGGTTGAAGGAGTCGTCGGAGCCTGCTTCGAGGTAGGCCTCGATGGATCCGCGGAGTTCGCGCTTGCTGAGCGGGCGCCGGGTCCCCAGCAGGCACAGCGCGAGGTTCATCAACCGCTCGGCCTTGGCAATCGCCATCGACGCCCTTTCTCTTGTTGCTCTACGACCGTCGACCGTACCGCCCCCGGGGTGTGGGGACCAAAGCCGGGCCGCGGTCCGCCGAGCGGTGGAGGGCGCCGCCGGACAGCGACGAGGGCCCCCGCCGTGCGGCGGGGGCCCTCATACGTACAACCGGAACGGATCAGACCGCGACGAGGTCGCAGACGAAGATCAGCGTCTCGCCCGGGGCGATCTTGCCGCCGGCGCCGCGGTCGCCGTAGGCGAGGTGCGCGGGGATGGTCAGCTGGCGACGGCCGCCGACCTTCATGCCCTGGACGCCCTTGTCCCAGCCGGAGATGACCTGACCGGCGCCGAGCTGGAACTGCAGCGGGGTGCCGCGGTTCCAGGAGGCGTCGAACTCCTCGCCGGTGGAGAAGGACACGCCCACGTAGTGGACGGAGACCTGCTGGCCGGCCTGGGCCACCTCGCCGTCGCCCTCCCAGATGTCCTTGATCTCCAGATCGGCCGGCGGCTCGCCGCCCGGGAAGTCGACCTCGGGCTTCTCGATGCTCACTGAACTGCTCCTAAAAGAATCTTGGGGACAAACCCCACAAGTCTCGCACGGGTCGCCCCGTCGCTCAGACAGTACCGAGGATGTCGACGACGAAGACCAGGTTGTTCTTGGCCAGCTGGTTCGAGGGGTCGGCGCCGTAGGCCTGGTTCGGCGGGATGGTCAGCAGGACCCGGTCGCCGACGTGCTTGCCGACGAGACCCTTGTCCCAGCCCTGGATGACACCGCCGACACCGATCGGGAAGGCGCTGGCGCCACCGTGGTCCCAGGAGGAGTCGAACTTCTCGCCGTCCTCCCACTTCACACCGGTGTACTGGACGACCAGGCCCTCACCGGCCTTGACCGCGGCACCGTCGCCCTTGATCAGCACCTGCTCCTGAAGGTCCTTCGGGGCCTTCTCACCCTTGGGAATGGTGATCGTCGCGGCCTTCTGCGACGCGGCCTTCACTTCGGGCGTCCCGGCCTTGCTCGCGGCCTGGTCCCCCTTGGCCTCGCCCTTCTTGTCGACCTTCTTGGCGTTGACGATGTCGACGACCCAGACCAGCGGGTCGGTGGGCTTGATCCCGGACTGCGGGTTCAGCTGCTCGCCGACGATCGCCTCGGCGGTGCCCTCGACCTGGACCCGGCTGCCGACCTTGCGGCCGGTCAGCGCGTCCGCGACCTTGGTCGGCAGCATCTGTCCCTGCTGGCCGACCTCCTGCACGACCTGGGCGCGGGGGGCCTTCGGGTCGGCGCCCTGCCGCTGGGCCCAGGTGGAGCCGAGGGCCTCGATGTTGCCGGCGAAGTCCAGGCGGACGATGTCGCCCTTCTTCACCTCGGCGCCGTCACCGGTCGAGACGTCGCCCACGACGACGTCGCCGGCCACCTTGGCGTCCTTGGGGATCTCGATCTTGGGCTCGGCACCGAACTTGCCGGACACCTCGGCGACGGGCCCCGACTTCTTCGGTGCGGCGTCGTCGTCGGAATCGGAACCACAGGCGGCGGTGAACAGCAGAGCGGGCACAACCAGTACGGCGGCGGCACGCCGGGCAGTTTTCGTGGGGATCATCAGTCCAACTCGCGTAGGGGGGTTCCGGGCACTCCCGCCACTCTACGACTTCGCCCCAGCGGCATCACGGGTACCGACACGGCTGTACGCCGGGGCTGGTCGGCCCCGGCGTACAATGTGTGCCATTTCCCACGGAACGGCTCCCACGGTCCGGCTCCCGCGGGCCGGCCCGGTCACATGCCCGCGATGAGCTTCTCCACCCTCTCGTCCACGGAACGGAACGGGTCCTTGCACAGCACCGTGCGCTGCGCCTGGTCGTTGAGCTTGAGGTGGACCCAGTCGACGGTGAAGTCCCTCCGCTGTTCCTGGGCCCTGCGGATGAAGTCGCCGCGCAGCCGCGCCCGGGTGGTCTGCGGGGGCACCGACTTGCCCTCGAAGATCTTCAGGTCGTTGCAGATGCGGGCGGTCTGCCCCTTGCGCTCCAGGAGGTAGAAGAGGCCTCGGCGGCGGTGGATGTCGTGGTAGGCGAGGTCTATCTGGGCGACCCGCGGGTTCGACATGGTCATGTTGTGCTTGGCCCGGTACCGCTCGATGAGCTTGTACTTCATGACCCAGTCGATCTCGGTGTCGATCCGGTCGAGGTCCTCGGCCTCGATCGCGTCCAGGGTGCGGCCCCACAGCTCCAGGACCTGCTCGACGGTGCCGGTGCGGATGCCCCGGCGCTCGACGAAGTCCACGGCCTTCTCGTAGTACTCCCGCTGGACCTCGATGGCCGAGGCCTCCCGGCCGCTGGCCAGGCGCACCTTGCGCTGTCCGGTGAGGTCGTGGCTGACCTCGCGGATCGCCCGGATCGGGTTCTCCAGGGTCAGGTCGCGCATCACGGTGCCCGCCTCGATCATGCGGAGCACCAGGTCGGTGGCGCCGACCTTGAGCAGCATGGTCGTCTCGGACATGTTCGAGTCACCGACGATGACGTGGAGGCGGCGGTACCGCTCGGCGTCGGCGTGAGGTTCGTCGCGGGTGTTGATGATCGGCCGGGAGCGGGTGGTCGCGGAGCTGACGCCCTCCCAGATGTGCTCGGCACGCTGGCTGACGCAGTAGACCGCGCCGCGCGGGGTCTGGAGCACCTTGCCCGCACCGCAGATCAGCTGCCTGGTGACGAGGAACGGAATGAGGATGTCCGCGAGCCGGGAGAATTCTCCGTGCCGGGCCACGAGGTAGTTCTCGTGGCAGCCGTAGGAGTTTCCCGCCGAGTCGGTGTTGTTCTTGAAGAGATAGACGTCGCCCGCGATTCCCTCCTCGTGCAGGCGGCGTTCGGCGTCGACGAGCAGGCCTTCGAGAATGCGCTCGCCCGCCTTGTCGTGCGTGACGAGTTCGGTCACGTTGTCGCATTCGGGGGTTGCATATTCCGGATGCGATCCCACGTCGAGGTAGAGGCGGGCGCCGTTCCGCAGAAAGACGTTGCTGCTGCGGCCCCATGACACAACACGGCGGAAGAGGTAGCGCGCCACTTCGTCAGGTGACAGTCGGCGCTGTCCCCTGAACGTGCACGTGACGCCGTACTCGTTCTCCAGCCCGAAAATGCGGCGGTCCATGACTGAACATTACGCCTTATGGCCTGAGCTGAAACCGGGTTCGACGGCACCGTTTCGATCATTTTCCGATCCCGTCACCACGGCGGGCGTACGGACGGGGGCCGCGAGGAGCCTTCCGGTGGCCAGCAGGACCACCAGGGCGGCCACTCCCCCGACCCCCGCGACGGCGAAGCCCCAGGCGGTCGAGCCGAGTTCGACGGCCGGTCCCGCGACGGCCGTACCGACGGCGGCGCCCACGCCGAACGTGGTGACGAGCCAGGAGAACGCCTCCGTCACCGTGCCGCGCGGGGCGTGCCGGTCGACCACGATGAAGGAGCAGGCGATGGCCGGTGCGAGGAACACTCCGGCGAGGGCGGCGAGGGCGGTCATGACGGGCACCGAGGGGGTGAGCGTCAGCGGCAGATAGCCCAGCGCCAGCAGTCCGACGATGACCCGCAGCCGCTTCTCGGGCACACCGGCCCACTGCCGGGCCCCGTAGGCCAGGCCGCCGATCAGCGCGCCGAGGCCGAGTGCGGCCATCAGCCAGCCGTACACCGACTCCCGGCCGTGGTCGTCGGCGTAGGCCACTCCGGCCACCGTGATGGAGCCGAGGGCGAGCCCGACGAAGAAGAACGCGCCGAGCAGGGCGAGGAGTCCGGGCGAGCGCAGCGCGCCGAGCCAGTGCGCCTCGCGGGGTGCGGAGCGCCAGGTGCGCGAGGGTTCGGAGAGGATGACCGAGAGCGCGCCGAGGACGCCGATGGCGTTGATGACGAGCAGGGCGGCGGCCGGGGACCAGAGCGAGACGAGCAGCGTCACCAGGAGCGGTCCGACGGTGAACATGATCTCCTGCGCCACGGCGTCCATGGCGTAGGCCCGGTGCACCTGGTCCTCGCCCTTGAGGACGCTGGGCCACAGGGCCCGCAGGCCGCCCTCCAGCGGCGGTGTGGCGACACCGGCGACGATGACGGCGAGGTAGGCCAGCGGGAGCGATCCGAGTCCGCTGAGGGCCAGCAGGGACATGCCGAGGGCGGAGACCACGGCGGCCGGGAGCTGGACGCGCGGCTGCCCGTACAGGTCCACCGCCCGGCCGAGCAGCGGCTGCCCGACGGCGGTGGCGAGGCCGTAGGCGGCGGCGAGCGCGCCGGCCAGGGTGTAGCTGCCGCCCTCCGCCCGGGTGAACAGCACGATCGCGATGTGCGCGGTGCCGTTGGGCAGCCGCCCCACCAGGGTGCCCGTCAGCAGCCGGGCGGCATGCCGCGCCCGGAGGATGTCCAGATATCCCGCGGCCATTCCCCGCCCCTCTCCGCTCCGGCCGGCCGACTGTGCCGCCGCCGAAGTGTTACGTATAACGTCGAGGTTCATACGTACCATGTGCGCAGTTCGCGGGTCCACCTCGCGGCGTTACGGAAACATCTCGCACGGAGGCACGAGTGACCAGCGCGCAGCAGCCCGTCCCCGCCCGGCCCACCAGCCGCGACGTGGCCCGCGCGGCGGGCGTCTCCCAGGCGACGGTCTCCCTGGTGCTCGGCGAGAAGTGGCCCGGCAGGGTGTCGGAGGCCACCGCCCAGCGGGTCCGGGACACCGCGGCGGAGATCGGCTACCGGCCCAATCTGGCGGCCCGCAGTCTGCGGCTCGGCCGCACCAGGACCGCCTTGCTGGTGGTGCCCGCGCTCACCAACGAGTTCTTCGCCCGGGTGTACGCCGGGGCGGCGGCGCTCGCCGCCGAGCACGACTTCGGCGTGGTGCTCTATCCCTCACCGGACGGCACGGGACCGGCCCGGGACCCGTTCGCCTCGGCCCGCGCGGCGCTCGACGGGGTCATCGCGTCCTCGATGGCCGCCGACGCGCTGGGGGCGTTGCACGGGGCGGATCTGCCGCTGGTGATGCTGGACAGCGATCCCTCGGGCACCGGGCCCGCCGCCCGGGTGAACCTCGACATCGCCGACGGGATGCGGCAGGTGACGGACCATCTGCTGGGGCTCGGCCACCGCCGTTTCCTGCATCTGGCGTCCGCTGTGGACACCTGGACGTTCGCGGTGCGGGCCGAGGCGCTGCACGACGCGTTGGGCGGCGTACCGGACGCGACGGTGCGTACCGTACGGGCCCCGCTGGACGTACGGGCGGGGCGCGAGGCCGCCGAACAGGCGTTGGCGGTCACCGGCGACCGGCCCACCGCGATCGTCTGCGACGACGACATCCTGGCCGCCGGCGCCTGCAAGGCGGCCCGCAGGCTGGGGCTGCGGGTGCCGGACGAACTGTCGGTCACCGGATTCGACGACCTGGCGCTGGCCACCGCGCTGGAGCCGGAGCTGACCACGGTGCGGCTGCCGGCGGAGCAGGTCGGGGAGCGGGGCATGGAGGCGCTGCTCGCGGTGCTGGACGGCCGCCCCGTCGAGCCGGGCGGTCTGCCGGTGGAGCTCGTCGTACGCGGCTCCACGGCGCCGCCGCCCGCGGCCCGGGCATGACGGTGCCCCGGGCCGGGCCCGGGGCACCGCTCGCCTACTTCTCCGTCTCCTCCGTGGAGTCGGGGGTGCTGCTGCCGGAGCTGTCGGAGCTGTCGGTCGAGTCGTTGTCCTCGATGTCGGACGGGGCGTCCGTCGGCGTGCTGCCGGCGGCTTCCGTGTCCAGCAGCCGGGCCAGCTGACGGCCGACGATCCGCTTGAACTTGCGCTGCTGGGGGCGGGTGCGGTCCAGCACCGCGACCTCGAGGCGCTCCGCGGGGATCTCCCGCTCGCCGCCGCCCGGCTCCCGCGAGAGCGCCTGGACGGCCAGTTTGAGCGCCTCGGCGAGCGTCATGCCGTCGCGGTGGCGCTGATCCAGGAAGCTGCTGATCTGTTCGGCGTTGCCGCCGACCGCGACCGAGCCGTGCTCGTCCACGATCGAACCGTCGTGCGGCAGCCGGTAGATCTGGTCGCCCTCGGCCTCACTGCCGACCTCGGCGACCACCAGCTCCACCTCGTACGGCTTCTCGGCCGCACTGGAGAAGATGGTGCCGAGCGTCTGGGCGTAGACGTTGGCCAGCCCACGGGCCGTCACATCGTCCCGGTCGTAGGTGTATCCGCGCAGATCGGCGTAGCGCACGCCGCCGATGCGGAGGTTCTCGTACTCGTTGTACTTGCCGGCGGCCGCGAAGCCGATCCGGTCATAGATCTCGCTGAACTTGTGCAGGGCACGGGACGGGTTCTCGCCGACGAACACAATGCCGTCGGCGTACTGCAGCACAACGAGGCTGCGACCACGGGCGATGCCCTTGCGGGCGTATTCCGCCCGGTCGGCCATGGCCTGCTGGGGTGAGACATAGAACGGCGTCGACACCGGCTATCCGTCCCTTTCTGTCAGTGACGAGTGCGTCTGGGGAGGCTCGGGGTCCGGATCAGAGCAGCGCGGCGCGCGGGCCGTCGGGCTGCTCGAGTCGGCGTTCCAGGATGGAGCGCGCGATCTCGGCGGACTCCTGGTCGGTCAGCCTCCGGAAACCCTCGTCGGTGATGACGGTGACGATCGGGTAGATGCGGCGGGCCACGTCCGGGCCGCCGGTCGCCGAGTCGTCGTCCGCCGCGTCGTACAGCGCCTGCACGACCAGGGTGAGGGCCTGCTCCTCCGTCAGGTCCTCGCGGTAGAGCTTCTTCATGGCGTTACGGGCGAAGATCGACCCGGAGCCGGTGGCGGCGTAGCCGGTCTCCTCGGAGCGGCCGCCGGTGACGTCGTAGGAGAAGATGCGGCCCTTCTCGCGGTCGACGTCGTAACCCGCGAACAGGGGCACCACGGCGAGGCCCTGCATGGCCATCGCGAGGTTGCTGCGGATCATGGTGGAGAGGCGGTTGGCCTTGCCCTCCAGCGAGAGCTGGGCGCCCTCGACCTTCTCGAAGTGCTCCAGCTCCAGCTGGAACAGCTTGACCATCTCCACGGCCAGTCCGGCGGTGCCGGCGATGCCCACCGCGGAGTACTCGTCGGCCGGGAAGACCTTCTCGATGTCGCGCTGCGCGATCATGTTGCCCATGGTGGCGCGCCGGTCCCCGGCCAGGACCACGCCACCGGGGAAGGACGCCGAGACGATGGTCGTCCCGTGCGGCGCCTCGATGGCCCCCTGGAGCGGCGGCAGGCTCCGGTTGCCCGGGAGCATCTCGGGCGACTGGTCGGACAGGAAGTCCATGAACGAGGACGAACCCGGCGTCAGGAAGGCAGCTGGTAGACGCCCGGTGCTACGAGTGTTGGCTTCCACGCGTTTCCCTCCAGGTATGCGATGGCCCTGCGCAAGAAAGTCAGGATCATCCCCCAACTTGCCGATGGCCGAATTGCAGTTGAAGCACGTACGTATGCCACGGACCCTACCCGCCCGGCGGGAGTGATCCACATGTTCGGCGGGGTTATCCGCACCGATCCGGCAGCTCGCCGATCGGGCCCGGTCGGCGAGCGGGGTGACGGCGGACGCCGCCACCCCGCTCCCTACCAAACGTTCACACTGGCGAACTACTGCCCACCCTTTTGAACAAATGACCTCACGAAGTCCTCGGCGTTCTCTTCGAGGACGTCGTCGATCTCGTCCAGAACCGAGTCGACATCGTCGCTCAGCTTCTCCTGGCGTTCCGCGAGGTCCTCGGACGCCTGCGCGTCCTGCGCCTGCTCCTCGACCTCCTCGGTGGAACGCGTCGCCTTCTGCTGTCCGCCGCCGGTGTCCTTGGTCGCCATGTAGCTCACCCCGCTCGGTTCGAAGCAATCGAAGCTCTTGATCAGACCCTACCCACGGGGTCCGACATTTGGCCCGGTAGTTGTTCAACGTCCGGGCCTCGGGTGATTGATTCCCAGCCCGGAGGCCTTTCAGCCGCCCGACAGCGTCCGGACCAGCTCCTCCGCCGTACGGCAGCGGTCCAGGAGGTCCTTCACGTGTTCCTTCGTCCCGCGCAGCGGCTCCAGGGTGGGCACCCGCTGCAGGGAGTCGCGGTCCGGCAGGTCGAAGATCACCGAGTCCCAGGAGGCCGCCGCCACGTCGTCGGCGTACTGCTCCAGGCAGCGGCCCCGGAAGTAGGCCCTGGTGTCCTCCGGAGGCTTCGTACGGGCCCTGGTGACGTCGTCCTCGTCCAGGAGGCGCTTCATCTTCCCGCGGGCCGCCAGACGGTTGTAGAGGCCCTTGTCGGGCCGTACGTCCGCGTACTGGAGGTCCACGAGATGCAGCCGGGGGGCGTCCCAGTCCAGCGCATCGCGGCGGCGGTAGCCCTCCATGAGCTCCCGCTTGGCGATCCAGTCCAGCTCGCCCGACAGACTCATCGGATCCGTCTCCAGCCGGTTGAGGGTGTCCTCCCAGCGGGTCAGGATGTCCTTGGTCTGCTCGTCGGCGTCCGCGCCGTACCGCTCGTCGACGTACTTGCGGGCCAGCTCGAAGTACTCCATCTGCAGCTGGACCGCGGTGAGTGTCCGGCCGCTGCGGAGCGTGATCAGCTGCCGCAGATCCGGGTCGTGGGAGACCTGGTGCAGGGTGCGCACGGGCTGGTCGACCGCGAGGTCGACGTTGATGAAGGCGTCCTCGATCATGGACAGCACCAGGGACGTGGTGCCGAGCTTGAGATAGGTGGAGATCTCCGAGAGGTTGGCATCGCCGATGATCACATGGAGCCGGCGGTACTTCTCGGCGTCGGAGTGGGGCTCGTCCCGGGTGTTGATGATGGGGCGCTTGAGCGTGGTCTCCAGGCCGACCTCGACCTCGAAGTAGTCGGCGCGCTGGCTGATCTGGAAGCCGTGCTCGTGTCCGTCCTGGCCGATGCCGACCCGGCCGGCGCCCGTGACGACCTGGCGCGAGACGAAGAACGGCGTCAGATGACGCACGATGTCCGAGAACGGCGTCTCCCGCTGCATGAGGTAGTTCTCGTGCGTGCCGTAGGAGGCGCCCTTGTTGTCGGTGTTGTTCTTGTAGAGGTGGATCGGCTGGGCGCCGGGGATGGCGGCCGCCCGCTCGGCGGCCTCCGCCATGATCCGCTCGCCTGCCTTGTCCCAGAGCACCGCGTCGAGCGGATTGGTGATCTCCGGGGAGCTGTATTCGGGGTGCGCGTGGTCGACGTAGAGCCGGGCACCGTTGGTGAGGATGACATTGGCCAGGCCGATGTCCTCGTCGGTGAGCTGGCTGGAGTCGGCGGTTTCACGGGCGAGGTCGAAGCCTCGCGCGTCACGCAGCGGGTTCTCCTCCTCGAAGTCCCAGCGGGCGCGTCGCGCCCGGTGCATCGCCGCCGCGTAGGCGTTCACGATCTGGGACGAGGTGAGCATGGCATTGGCGTTGGGGTGGCCGGGGACGGAGATCCCGTACTCCGTCTCGATGCCCATTACTCGCCGTACGGTCATGCGGCCCTCCTTGCCCGGCGTCGGTCCCGTCCGGGAGCGACGCTCAAGTACCGCTGCTGTGTCCGGTGCGTGTGCGGTGCCCGTCACCGCACTGCGCGACTCGGCGGTACCGCAGAGCCTAGAGCGCCTCTGCGCCGGTGGGGAGCTCCATTACGACATTGCTCCGGCATGGCCGGAACAGGGGAATGCAACCGGCTGCGGAGGCCCCTGAGGACTTCCGCAGCCGGGTCCGCGTATTACAGGTACTGGCCGGTATTGGCCACCGTATCGATGGAGCGTCCGGTGTCCGCGCCCTGCTTTCCGGTGACGAGTGTGCGGATGAAGACGATCCGCTCACCCTTCTTGCCGGAAATCCTGGCCCAGTCGTCCGGGTTGGTGGTGTTCGGCAGGTCCTCGTTCTCCTTGAACTCGTCCACGCAGGCCTGCAGGAGATGAGCGACCCGCAGTCCCTTCTGGCCCTGTTCCAGGAATGCCTTGATGGCCATTTTCTTTGCCCGGTCGACGATGTTCTGAATCATCGCGCCGGAGTTGAAGTCCTTGAAGTACAGGACTTCCTTGTCGCCGTTGGCGTACGTGACCTCGAGGAAGCGGTTCTCCTCGGACTCCGTGTACATCCGCTCCACGACGGACTGGATCATGGCGTGGGCGGCAGCCGGCCGGGAGCCGGTGTGCTCGGCCAGATCGTCCGCGTGCAGCGGAAGCCCCGGGGTCAGGTACTTCGCGAAGATGTCCTTCGCCGCCTCGGCGTCCGGACGCTCGATCTTGATCTTCACATCGAGACGGCCGGGGCGCAGGATGGCGGGGTCGATCATGTCTTCGCGGTTGGAGGCGCCGATGACGATGACGTTCTCCAGGCCTTCCACCCCGTCGATCTCGGCGAGCAGCTGCGGGACGATGGTGTTCTCCACGTCCGAGCTGACGCCGCTGCCGCGGGTGCGGAAGAGGGACTCCATCTCGTCGAAGAAGACGATGACGGGGGTACCCTCGCTCGCCTTCTCCCTCGCACGCTGGAAGACCAGGCGGATGTGCCGCTCGGTCTCGCCGACGTACTTGTTGAGGAGCTCGGGGCCCTTGATATTGAGGAAGTAGCTCTTCCCCGTGGGCTGCCCGGTGACCTCGGCGACCTTCTTGGCGAGCGAATTGGCGACGGCCTTGGCGATGAGCGTCTTGCCGCAGCCGGGCGGACCGTAGAGCAGGATGCCCTTCGGCGGCCGCAGCTCGTGCTCCTTGAAGAGGTCGGGGTGCAGATACGGAAGCTCGACCGCGTCGCGGATCAGCTCGATCTGGTCTCCCAGGCCGCCGATCTTGTCGTAGTCGATGTCCGGGACCTCTTCGAGGACGAGCTCCTCGACCTCGCTCTTGGGGACCACCTCGTAGACGTACCCGGACCTGGAGTCCAGGAGCAGGGCGTCGCCGGCGCGGATGGTGATGTCCAGCAGTGGCTCGGCCAGCCGCACCACCCTCTCCTCATCGGTGTGCCCGACCACCAGGGCGCGCTCGCCGTCCTCGAGGATCTCCTTGAGGGTGACGATGTCCCCGGCCCGCTCGTACTCCATGGCCTCGACCACGTTGAGCGCTTCGTTGAGCATGACCTCCTGGCCACGCCGTAGATCCTCGAGCTCGACACTGGGACTGACGTTCACCCGGAGCTTGCGGCCCCCGGTGAAGATGTCGCAGGTGCCGTCCTCGTTGGCCTGCAGGAAGACGCCGAAGCCGGCCGGCGGCTGTGCGAGCCGGTCGACCTCCTCCTTGAGGGCCACGATCTGGTCACGCGCCTCACGGAGCGTGTTGGCGAGCCGCTCGTTCTGTGCGGACACGCCTGCCAGGTTCGTCTGCAACTCGACGATCCGCTCTTCGAGAATCCTCGTATGACGCGGAGAGTCGGCGAGCTTACGTCGCAGGACGGCGATTTCCTGCTCGAGATAGGCAACCTGGCCGGCTGGGTCCTCTGACCCTCGCGCGGGCCGGATGCCGCGGTTGATGTCGTCGTCGTGGGCTGCCACGGTCCTCACCTCCTCCATGGGGAGCTGGACGCTTCCTGACCCTACCTGGGTGGGTGATGATTGAAACCCCTAGATCACAAAGACTGCGGGGTGTGTCCGATCTTCACCCTTGCGCTCTCCCTCACGTCAAGGGAATACCCACCCTGCGGCACCGGAAAGCCGCCGGTTGTATCGTCGAACTGTTCAACACCCGTCAGGGCTGGCTCCAATTGGTTCAGATACGCAGGAACGGCAGGACACATGACCGTGCAGCAGGACTCGCCGGGCGACAGTGACACGCAGGACCTGGAGGTCTGGATCGACCAGGACCTCTGTACGGGCGACGGCATCTGTGTGCAGTACGCCCCCGATGTCTTCGAGCTGGACATCGACGGCCTGGCGTATGTGAAGAGCGGCGACGACGAGCTCCTGCAGAACCCGGGGGCGACCACTCCGGTGCCGCTGCCGCTCCTCCAGGACGTCGTGGATTCGGCCAAGGAGTGCCCCGGGGACTGCATCCACGTGCGCCGCGTCAAGGACAACGTCGAGGTGTACGGGCCGGACGCCGACTAGCCGGCCGGGGCCACCGCCGCCCGGACATCCCCGGGGCTGCGCAGGCGGCGCTCAGACGCTTCGGGCGAGGTCCCCCGAGGTGCGGACGAAGGACTGTCCCTTCCACCGCCAGGAGGCCTGTTCCTCCTGGTCGGGGCAGCAGCGGGGGACGTCGAGCGAGGAGTAGCCGAGCAGGGTCGCCGAGACCACGCCGTCGCGTACGGCGAAGTCCCCGACCGATTTCTTGTCAGCGGGGTCCACCAGGGTCGCCACGACCCGGGGTGCGGCCCCGCTCGCCTGTGTCAGGACGTAGATGCCGCCCGGCGGGGTCCCCGATCCGGCGGCGCAGTGCACCACGGCGACGGTTTCCGGCCGCCCGTCGCCGTCGAGGTCCCCGGGGGCCTGTTTCGCGACGGTCGTCCCGGCGTCGCCGCACTCCAGCGGGAAGTCCACGCCGGCCGGGTCCGGGGCGGGCGCGGGAGCGCCGTGCTGCGTGGTGGTCCGCTGCTCGGGGGCCGTGGCGGTCGCGGTGGCCGTACGGGGCTGGAGCAGCCCGGCCAGCGCGACGACTCCCGCCATCGCCGCGGCCGTGGCGAGCCAGTGCACCGGCCTGGCGGCGGTGTGGGCGAGATCCGGGAGCGCGGGGGTCTGCACGCGGTATGTCTCCTGATGGTTCCTGGAAGCCCGGTGAGGGGGTGGGGAACACCCCTGAGGGGTGGCCAGCATCGTGCCACACCTCACACCGGGGCGGAACGGCGGGGTGTCGACGAAAAGGGGTCTCAACGAAAAGGCGCCGCCGTGCAGTTCCCCGGTCGGTCGGGGAACTGCACGGCGGCGCCGGTTCGTTGGGCGGGTCAGCCGCGGTCGGCGGCGGAGCCTCCGCGGCTCTGGCTGCCCGGTCCGTCGTAGTCCTCGCCGTAGGCGCCCTTGGACGGGCGGCGGCGGCGCAGCGGCGGCTCGACGCCGTCCGCGAGGCGGCGGGCGGTGACCAGGAAGCCGGTGTGGCCGATCATCCGGTGGTCGGGGCGGACGGCGAGGCCCTCCACGTGCCAGTTGCGGATCATCGACTCCCAGGGCTGCGGTTCGGCGAAGCAGCCGATCTCGCGGATGGACTCGACGGTGCGCGAGAGCTGGGTGGTGGTGGCGACGTAGGCGCAGAGGATGCCGCCGGGCACCAGGGCCTTGGAGACGGCCTCCAGGCACTCCCAGGGGGCGAGCATGTCCAGCACGACGCGGTCGACGTCGGTGTCGGAGAGGTTGTCCTGGAGGTCGCCGACGGTCAGCTGCCAGGCGGGGTGCGGCGAGCCGAAGTAGCGCTCGACGTTCTGCTGGGCGATCTCGGCGAAGTCCTCGCGGCGCTCGTAGGAGTGCAGCATGCCCTGCTCACCGATGGCGCGCAGCAGGAAGGTGGAGAGCGAACCGGATCCGACCCCGGCCTCCACGACGCGGGCGCCGGGGAAGATGTCGGCGAAGGCCAGGATCTGCCCCGCGTCCTTGGGGTAGACCACGGCGGCGCCGCGGGGCATGGACAGGACGTAGTCGGGGAGCAGGGGGCGCAGCGCGAGATAGGCGACGTTTCCCGTGGTGCGGACAACACTGCCCTCGGGAGCACCGATCAGCTCGTCGTGCGGGAAAGAACCCTTGTGGGTGTGGAAGTTCTTTCCGGCTTCGAGCGTGAAGGTGTAGTGGCGGCCCTTGGGGTCGGTGAGCTGTACCTGGTCCCCGACCTTGAAGGGCCCACGTCGGCGGGCGGCACCGGTCGGTTCAGACATGTGACCAGCCTACCGGTGATTCCCGGGCCGCCGACCGCCCGGGCCGCGGTGGTCGACGGCCCGGGACGGCCGTCAGGCCTCGGGGCGGGCCATGGCCTTGACGAAGGCGCGCTCCACGTCGGCGGTGGAGAGGACCCCGTAGATCTGGCCGGTCTCCTCGACGACGAGGTATTCGGTGGCGGGGGTGGCCTTGAGCCGGTCCAGGAGGGCTTCGCCGGCCAGTTCCGCGGGGACCTTCATGCCGTCGGTGAGGTCCTGGGCGAGGCCGCTGACGGCGACCCAGGGGCGGCGGTGTTCGGGGACGCCGACGATGGCGGCCTCGCGGACGACGCCCTTGGGGTTGCCCTGTCCGTCGACGACGACCAGGGCGCGGGCGCCCGCCTCGTTGGCCCGGCGCAGCGCTTCGGAGAGCGGGGTGGCGGACTCGACGGGGACGGCGCGGCGGGTCAGGGTGCGGGCCCTCAGGTCGGGCAGGTGCTCGCGGAGGCGGGCCATGCGCAGGCTGTTCCCGGCGCCGGTCCAGATGATGCCGGCGAGGATCGCGGCGAGCAGCGCGTCCATGACGGTCTCGACGCCGCCGATGTCCTGGGCGGAGCCGCCGAGCGCTCCGGTGTGGGTGAGCAGCGGCAGTCCGACGAGGACGACGACGGCGAGGCCGCGACCGACCCAGGCGGCGGCGATGGTGCCGCTCATGGGCTTGCCGGTGATCTTCCAGACGACGGCGCGGAGCATCCGGCCGCCGTCGAGCGGCAGACCGGGCAGCAGGTTGAAGGCGGCCACGATGAGGTTGGAGATCATCAGGCCCGCGAGCAGGACGCCGGGGACCGTGCCGGGCTCGACGAGCTGCATCGCGCCGTAGAAGACGCCGCCGAGGACCAGGGAGAGGAGCGGTCCGACGAAGGCGAGGACGAACTCGCGGCCGGGGGTCTCGCTCTCCTTCTCGATCTCCGAGACGCCGCCGAAGAACTGGAGCTGGATGCGGCGGACCGGGAGCTTGTAGCGCAGGGCGGCGACCGTGTGGGCCAGTTCGTGGACGAGCACGGAGGCGTAGAAGGCGATGGCGAAGAACAACGCGACGAGATAACGGGCGGCGCCGAGCTCGGGCAGCACGCGGTCGAGCTGGCCGCCGAACACCCAGGTGATCAGCGCGGCGACGACGAACCAGCTGGGGGCGACGTAGACGGGCACGCCGAAGGGCCGGCCCATGAGCAGCCCGCCGCCCGGTTCCGCGGGGCGTTTCGGCCGGCCGTTGTCGGGGTCCGTGCCGGGGGCCGTTCCCCCTGCGCCGGGCTGCGGCCGCCCGCTGTCGCCGCTCTCGTCCACGGGGTCCCTTCGGTTCGGTGAGTGGCCTTTGCCACGATCATGCAGTGTGCGAGGGTCTGCCGTCGATGGTATGCCGCTCGCTGTCAGTGGCGGGCCGTAGGGTCTGGAGACATGACTTCCGTGCCGCGGCCGCCTCAGCCGCCTTCGTCCCTGTCGCCGTCGCGGGCGAGCGATTTCATGCAGTGTCCCTTGCTCTACCGCTTCCGGGTCATCGACAAGCTGCCGGAGAAGCCCAGCGAGGCGGCTACCCGCGGCACGCTGGTCCATGCGGTGCTGGAGCGGCTCTTCGACGCCCCGGCGGCCGACCGTACGGCGCCGCGGGCGCGGGCGCTGATTCCCGGCCAGTGGGACCGGCTGCTGGAGTCGAAGCCGGAGCTGACCGAGCTGTTCGCCGGGGATGCCGGGGGCGAGCGCCTGACGCGCTGGCTGGGTGAGGCGGAGCGGCTGGTGGAGCGGTGGTTCTCGCTGGAGGACCCGACGCGTCTGGAGCCGGCGGAGCGCGAGCTGTTCGTCGAGACGGAGCTGGAGTCGGGGCTGCGGCTGCGCGGGGTGATCGACCGGGTGGACGTCGCGCCGAGCGGTGAGGTCCGGATCGTCGACTACAAGACGGGCAAGGCGCCGCGGCCGGAGTATTCCGAGGGGCCGCTGTTCCAGATGACGTTCTACGCGCTGGTGATCTGGCGGCTGAAGGGCGTCGTGCCGCGCCGCCTCCAGCTGGTCTATCTGGGCAGCGGGGACGTGCTGACGTACGACCCGGTGGTGGCGGACCTGGAGCGGGTGGAGCGCAAGCTGCTGGCGCTGTGGGACGCCATCGCGCTGGCGACGGAGTCCGGTGACTGGCGGCCCCGGCCGACGAAGCTGTGCGGCTGGTGCGACCACCAGGCGGTGTGTCCGGAATTCGGCGGGACTCCCCCGGTCTATCCGCTGTCGGTCCGCCCTGCGGGTTCGGGTGAGGATGGCCAAGGCAGAATGGGACCGGTCCAGGCCGAGGCCGGCCGAGCCGTGGCCCTTGAGGGCCCTTAAGGAGTTCCTGTGGCGATCCGCGTCCTTCTGGTCGATGACCAGCCTCTGCTGCGCACCGGTTTCCGGATGATTCTGGAGGCCGAAGGCGATCTGGCGGTGGTCGGTGAGGCCGGTGACGGTCTGCAGGCCATCGATCAGGTGCGGGCGCTGCAGCCCGATGTGGTGCTGATGGACATCCGGATGCCGCGGATGGACGGGGTGGAGGCGACCCGTCAGATCACCGGCCCCGGGAAGGACGGCCCGGCGAAGGTGCTGGTGCTGACCACCTTCGATCTCGACGAGTACGTGGTGGAGGCGCTGCGTGCGGGGGCGAGCGGCTTCCTGCTGAAGGACGCTCCGGCGGCGGAGCTGGTGCAGGCGATCCGGGTGGTGGCGGCGGGCGAGGCGATGCTCGCGCCGAGCATCACGCGCCGGCTGCTCGACAAGTACGCGGACCACCTGCCGTCCGGTGAGGATCCGGTGCCGGACGCCCTGCACACGCTGACGGACCGTGAGGTCGAGGTGCTGAAGCTGGTGGCGCGGGGGCTGTCCAACGCGGAGATCGCGGCGGATCTGTTCGTCAGCGAGACGACGGTCAAGACGCATGTGGGCCATGTGCTCACGAAGTTGGGCCTGCGCGACCGGGTGCAGGCCGCGGTGTACGCGTACGAGAGCGGGCTGGTGCGCCCCGGCGCGCAGTAGCGGCCCTGCCCGCCGCATACGACGAAGCCGTCCGGCCCGTCCCGTCCTGGTGGTTCAGGAGGGGCGGGCCGGACGGCTTTCCGGTCGGATCAGGCCCGATCAGGTCAGGTCCGGTCGGATCAGGTCTCAGACGCTGGGGCGGTTGAGCTCCCAGAGCTGGAGCTCGGAGGTGGAGCTGACGGAGCGCTCCACCCCGGCGATCCCGTCGCGGGAGGCGACGTACTGCTTGCCCTGCCAGATCGGGAGCACCGGCACATCGGTGGCGACGATGTCCTGGAGCTTCTCGTAGGTGGTGGCGGCGGCGGTGCGGTCGGCCTCGCGGCGGGACTGCGGGATGAGGACCTTCTGCGCCTCGCGCGAGCGGTAGGGCGAGTTGAGGAAGTTGTTCTCGTCCAGGAAGGGCGCGGTGTAGTTGTCCGGGTCCGGGAAGTCGGGGAACCAGCCCATGCCGTAGGCCGCGTAATCGCCGCGCTTCTGCTCGGGGCGGTACTTCGACCATTCCGTGCCCTTGACGGAGACGTCGAAGAGGCCGGAGCTGTTCAGCTGCTGCCGGATCGCCTTGAACTCCTCGGCGGTGGCCGCGCCGTAGTGGTCGTCGGTGTAGTGCAGGGTGAACTTCACCGGCGTCTTGATCCCGGCGTCGCGGAGGATGGCCGCGGCCTTGGCGGTGCTGGGCTCGCCGTACTTGTTGAAGAAGGCGTTGGTGTGCCCGGCGATGCTGGACGGGATCAGCGAGTAGAGCGGTTCGGCGGTGGTGCCGTACACCTTGCCCGCGATCTCGCCCCGGTCGATGATCTGCGCCATGGCCTGCCGGACGGACTTGTTGACCACGGGGTCCTTGGTGTTGAACCCGAGGTAGCTGATGGCCAGGCCGGGCATCTCGGTGAGCGCGACGCCCTCCTTCGGCTTCACGAGCATGTCGTGGGCCTGCTCGGGCGACATGGCCCGGGTCATCATGTGGATCTTCTTCTCGTCGAGCGCCTTGCCCATGGCCTCGGCGTCGGGGAAGAGGTCCATCTCGACCTTGTCGTTGAGCACCTTCAGCTCGCCCTTGTACGAGGGGTTCTTGGTGAAGGCGATCTTGACGACCCGGCCGTCCTCGACCTGCGGCTTCATGGTGTACGGGCCGGAGCCGTTCACCTGGAAGCCGGTGCGGGCCGCCTTGGCCGGGTACTCCGCCTTCGGGACGATGCCGGCGGCGGGGGTGGCGAGCTTGTACGGGAAGGTCGCGTCGGGCGTGTTCAGGTGGAAGATCACCTGGTCCTCGCCCTTGGTCTCGATCATGTCGATGTTGGCGAGCAGGCCGACCGGCCCGCTGTCCGAGTCGATGTCGATGACGCGCTGGATGGAGTGCTTCACGTCCTCGGCGGTGACGGGCGTCCCGTCGGCGAAGGTGAGGCCCGCCCGCAGGGTGCAGCGGTAGCTCTCGTTCGCGGTGTCGGTGAAGGCGCAGCTGCGGGCGGCCTCGGGCACCGGCTCGCCGCCGCCGTTGGGCACCGTGGTCAGGGTCTGCACGGTCTGCCGCAGGACGTTCCAGACGCCCGCTTCGTAGCCGATGGCCGGATCGAGCGGCGCGGGGTTCTCCTTGGAGGCCACGAGCTGGTCCGTGGTGCCGACGACGATGGCTCCCTTGCCACCGGCGCCGCTGTCCGTGCTGCCGCAGGCGGCCAGCACGGGGGCGAGCAGGCCGACGACGGCCGGCAGCACCAGGGTCTTGCGGTTCATCTGGACGTTCTCCCTCATCCCGGCAGGTGAGGAATCAAAGTTAGTAGCCGCCGGTGGCCCCTCCGACCGCCCGGAAGGCGGCTCACGCTCCCCCGGCGGCCGGAGGGGGCGACATACGAACACGATTACGGACAGCTCACCCGAACCCGGTGGACCACGGGAGGGTTTCGGGTGAGGAAGGTCACGCGTCCGCCCTCTTCACATATGCGCCTTGTGGCTGATCCTCGTCCATGGAACGTTGCCGGAACGCACACAGGCAGGAGCAGAAAATCCGCTGTTCGTCCACAACCGGACGCCGGGTTCCCTGGATCCTCGGTGGGTGTCAGCCCGTACCGCCCGCTCCGGTGATGAGCTTGCGCAGGAAGGCGAGGTCGACCTCTTCGAGGGAGCCGACGACCACGCGTCCGGCCGCGGGCGCGATGGGGGCGACGGACGGTACGGCGACGACCCGGCATCCGGCGGCCTCGGCGGCGGCCACACCGGTCGCGGTGTCCTCGATGACTGCGCAGCGCCAGGGGTCGGCGCCGAAGCCCGCGGCGGCGGTGAGGTAGGGCTCGGGGTGGGGCTTGGTGCGGGCGACCTCGTCCCCGGCGACCGTGAGCGCGAAGTGGTGGCGGCCCACCGATTCCAGCACCCGGTCGATGATCCGGCGGTGGGAGGCCGAGACGAGGGCGGTGGGCACCTCGTAGGCGGCCAGTTCGGCGAGCAGTCGCTCGGCCCCCGGCATCAGCGGCACGCCGCGCACGATGCGCTTCTCGAATCCGTCGTTGAGCAGCACGGTCAGCTCGTCCAGCCGGATGTCGGCGCCGGTGACGTCGATGAGGTAACCGGCGCTGCGGGTCATCGGACCGCCGACGACCACATCCCGCCAGGACTCGTCCAGCCGGTGCCCGAGGCCGGCGAAGACCTCCTTCTCGACGTCCCACCAGAAGCCCTCGGTATCGACCAGGGTTCCGTCCATGTCGAGAAGGACCGCCTGCAGGGCGGCGCCTTCGGCCGTGCGGGTCAAGGACGCGGGGACCGTACTGGTCATCCGGCACACCTTCCGTAAGGGACGAGAAGGCCGGCCGCCATTCCCGAAAGCGGGAGGGCGACCGGCCTGCACTGGACCGACCAGTGTACGACGTGTCCCGGCACGGCGCGCGAAGGGCGCGTGGCCGCGGGGCGAAGTCCGCCCTACCGGGCGTTGAAGTACTTCGCCTCGGGGTGGTGGATGACGATGGCGTCGGTGGACTGCTCCGGGTGGAGCTGGAACTCCTCGGAGAGGTGCACGCCGATCCGCTCCGGCTGCAGGAGATCGGCGATCTTCGCCCGGTCCTCCAGGTTCGGGCACGCCCCGTAACCGAGCGAGAACCGAGCGCCGCGGTACTTCAGCGCGAACATGTCCTCGACGTCCGCCGGGTCCTCCCCGCCGAAGCCGAGCTCACTGCGGACCCGGGCGTGCCAGTACTCGGCGAGCGCCTCGGCGAGCTGGACGGACAGGCCGTGCAGCTCCAGGTAGTCGCGGTAGGAGTTGGCGGCGAACAGCTCGGCGGTGGCTTCGCCGATCCGGGAGCCGACGGTGACGATCTGGAGGCCGATGACGTCCGTCTCGCCGGACTCCTCGGGACGGAAGAAGTCGGCGAGGCAGAGGCGGCGGCCGCGGCGCTGGCGCGGGAAGGTGAAGCGGGTGCGCTCGGAGCCGTCCTCGTGGAGGAGGACCAGGTCGTCGCCCTTGGAGACGCAGGGGAAGTAGCCGTAGACGACGGCGGCTTCCAGGAGGTTGTTGGACTGGAGGTGGTCGAGCCAGCCGCGCAGGTGCGGGCGTCCCTCGGTCTCCACCAGCTCCTCGTACGTCGGTCCGTCGCCGGTCCTGGCCTGCTTGAGGCCCCACTGGCCCTTGAACAGGGCGCCCTCGTCGAGCCAGGAGGCGTAGTCCTTGAGCGGGATGCCCTTGATGACGCGGGTGCCCCGGAACGGCGGCTCGGGGATGGGGTTGGTGGTGGAGACGTCCGAGCGCACCGAACCCTCGGGCTCCTCGACCTCCAGCACGGCGGTGTCGGTGGTCTTCTTCGGGACCCTGCGCTGCTTGAGCTCGGGCAGGACCGCGCCGGGCACACCGCGCTTGACGCCGATGAGCGCGTCCATGAGGCGCAGCCCCTCGAAGGCGTCGCGGGCGTAGCGGACCTCGCCCTCGTAGATCTCGTGCAGGTCCTGCTCGACGTAGGCCCTGGTCAGCGCGGCGCCGCCGAGGATGACGGGGAAGTCGGCGGCCATCTTGCGCTGGTTGAGCTCCTGGAGGTTCTCCTTCATGATCACGGTGGACTTCACCAGGAGACCCGACATGCCGATGACGTCGGCGCGGTGCTCCTCGGCGGCTTCCAGGATCGCGGAGACGGGCTGCTTGATGCCGAGGTTGACGACGTTGTAGCCGTTGTTGGAGAGGATGATGTCGACGAGGTTCTTGCCGATGTCGTGGACGTCGCCGCGGACGGTGGCGAGCACGATCGTGCCCTTGCCGTCGTCGTCGGTCTTCTCCATGTGCGGCTCCAGGTGGGCCACCGCGCTCTTCATGACCTCGGCGGACTGGAGGACGAACGGCAGCTGCATCTGGCCGGAGCCGAACAGCTCGCCGACCACCTTCATGCCTTCGAGCAGCGTGTTGTTGACGATGTCGAGGGCCGGGGTGCCCTGGAGAGCCTCGTCGAGGTCGGCCTCCAGTCCGTTCTTCTCGCCGTCGATGATGCGGCGCTGGAGGCGCTCGTCCAGCGGGAGGGCCATCAGCTCCTCGGCCTTGCCCGCCTTCATCGACTTCATGTTGACGCCCTCGAAGAGCTCCATGAGCTTCTGGAGGGGGTCGTAGCCTTCGGCGCGGCGGTCGTAGATCAGGTCGAGGGCGACCTTGACCTGCTCCTCCTCCAGCCGGGCGATCGGCAGGATCTTCGAGGCGTGCACGATTGCGGAGTCGAGGCCCGCCTTGACGCACTCGTCGAGGAAGACGGAGTTCAGCACGACGCGGGCGGCCGGGTTCAGGCCGAAGGAGATGTTGGAGAGGCCCAGTGTGGTCTGGACGTCCGGGTGGCGCTTCTTCAGCTCACGGATCGCCCCGATGGTGGCGATGCCGTCGCCGCGGGACTCCTCCTGGCCGGTGCAGATGGTGAAGGTCAGGGTGTCGATGAGGATGTCGGACTCGTGGATGCCCCAGTTGGTGGTGAGGTCCTCGATCAGCCGCTCGGCGATGGCGACCTTGTGCTCGATCGTGCGGGCCTGGCCCTCCTCGTCGATCGTCAGGGCGATCAGCGCGGCGCCGTGCTCGGAGGCCAGGGCGCTGACCTGCGCGAAGCGGGACTCGGGGCCGTCGCCGTCCTCGTAGTTCACCGAGTTCAGCACGGCCCGGCCGCCGAGCTTCTCCAGGCCGGCGCGCAGGACGGGCAGCTCGGTGGAGTCCAGCACGATCGGCAACGTGGACGCCGTCGCGAACCGACCGGCCAGCTCCGCCATGTCGGCGACGCCGTCGCGGCCCACGTAGTCGACGCAGAGGTCGAGCATGTGCGCGCCCTCACGGATCTGGTCGCGGGCCATCTCCACGCAGTCGTCCCAGCGGGCCTCCAGCATGGCCTCGCGGAACTTCTTGGAGCCGTTGGCGTTGGTGCGCTCGCCGATCGCCAGGTAGGCGGTGTCCTGGCGGAAGGGAATGGTCTGGTAGAGGGAGGCCGCGCCGGGCTCGGGACGGGGGTCCCGCTCGGTCGGCGTGAGGCCGCGGGCCCGCTCGACGACGGCCCGCAGGTGCTCGGGGGTCGTGCCGCAGCAGCCGCCGATGAGGGAGAGGCCGTAGTCCCGGACGAAGTTCTCCTGGGAGTCGGCGAGACCGTCGGGGCCGAGCGGGAAGTGCGCGCCGTCCTTGGTGAGGACGGGCAGACCGGCGTTGGGCATGCACATCAGGGGCGTACGGGAGTGGCGGGCGAGATAGCGCAGGTGCTCGCTCATCTCGTCCGGGCCGGTCGAGCAGTTCAGCCCGATCAGGTCGATGCCCAGCGGTTCCAGGGCGGTCAGCGCGGCGCCGATCTCGGAGCCCAGCAGCATGACGCCGGTCGTCTCGAAGGCGAGGGAGCAGATCAGGGGCACGTCGATGCCGAGGGCGTCCATCGCCCGGCGCGCGCCGATGATGCTGGACTTGGTCTGCAGCAGGTCCTGGGTGGTCTCGACGATCAGGGCGTCCGAGCCGCCCGCGAGGAGGCCCTCGGCGTTCTTCTGGTAGCCGTCGCGCAGGACGTCGTACGTGATGTGGCCCAGCGAGGGCAGCTTGGTGCCGGGGCCGATCGAGCCGAGGACCCAGCGCTGCCGGCCGTCCTTGGCGGCGAACTCGTCCGCGACCTCGCGGGCGATCCGGGCGCCCGACTCGGAGAGCTCGACGATCCGGTCGGCGATCTCGTACTCGTTGGCGGCGGAGTGGTTCGCGCCGAAGGTGTTGGTCTCGACGCAGTCGACACCGACCGCGAAATACTCCTCGTGGACCGAGCGCACGATGTCGGGCCGGGTGATGTTCAGGATCTCGTTGCAGCCTTCGAGGTTCTCGAAGTCCTCCAGCGTGGGGTCCTGTGCCTGGAGCATGGTGCCCATCGCCCCGTCGGCCACCACCACACGGGTGGCGAGTGCCTCTCGGAGCGCGTCTGCGCGGGTCCGGCTGTCGGCGGCGGATGTCGGCAACGAGGCCATGGATGATCTCCCAGGGATGCGACGGCTGTCGGCTTTGCGTCCTTCTTGGGGAAGGCGCACGTCGCCAGCGTAACCGGACGTCGACCGGCGCTGTCAGTACGTCCATGGGGCGGACTGCATGCTGTGCGGGGTGCGGGGCGTGCGGCGCGGTGGCGGAGACTTTCCCCCGGAGTCCGGCGAAGGTCGGCATCGACCGATAGTGTTCAGCATTGTCGAACCGAGGTGGAGGAGTACGGCGCGATGGCCAAGAACATCCAGTCGCTGGAGCGGGCGGCCGCGATGCTGCGTCTGCTGGCGGGCGGCGAGCGCCGGCTCGGGCTCTCCGACATCGCCTCCTCGCTGGGCCTGGCCAAGGGCACCGCGCACGGCATTCTGCGCACCCTCCAGCTGGAGGGCTTCGTCGAGCAGGACGCGGCGTCGGGGCGCTACCAGCTGGGCGCGGAGCTGCTGCGCCTGGGCAACAGCTATCTGGACGTCCACGAGCTGCGGGCGCGCGCCCTGGTCTGGACGGACGACCTGGCCCGCTCCAGCGGTGAGAGCGTCCACCTCGGAGTGCTGCACCAGCACGGCGTCCTGATCGTCCACCACGTCTTCCGGCCCGACGACAGCCGCCAGGTGCTGGAGGTCGGGGCCATGCAGCCGCTGCACTCCACGGCGCTGGGCAAGGTGCTCTCCGCGTACGACCCGGTGGCCCACAGCGAGGTCATGGAGGCGGAGCGCCGCTCCTTCACCGGGCGCACCGTCACCGCCGCCGACGAGTTCGAGGCGATGCTCGACCTGATCCGGGCCCAGGGCTGGGCCGCCGACGCCGAGGAGACCTGGGAGGGCGTGGCCGCCGTGGCCGCCCCGATCCACGACCGGCGCAGGATGCCGGTGGGCGCGGTGGCCGTGACGGGTGCGGTGGAGCGGGTGGCCCCGGGCGGCACGCTGCGCCCCGAGCTGATCGCGGCCGTACGGGACTGCGCCCGCGCGGTCTCCCGGGACCTGGGCGCCGGCCGCTTCTGACGGCCGGCGCGGCCCGCACGCCCCGTACCGGCGGCCGGGGCCCGGCAGGTCCGCGCCCGGTACGTCCGGACCGCGCGGTAACGATCGCGTCGCTCACCGAGTCGTGGGCCACAGAACCCTTGACGCTTCCTTCACTCGGGGGAAACACTGCCGTTCAACGGTCGGCATTGTCGAACGCCTAACGGCAATACGCGTTAGGGTGTGACAGTGCCAAGGGCCGGTCAAGCCCTTACAGGTGGGCTGCCCACGCTTCGTGGATACCCATCTGGGGCGCGGAACACCGGAGGGACCCGGTGATTCGCTCTCCCCTGGACGAAGGACAAAGGAGTCGCGGGTGTCCAGCTCCGACATTTTCATCGGCGAGACCATAGGTACCGCCATACTCATCCTGCTCGGCGGCGGTGTCTGTGCCGCCGTCACGCTGAAGAGCTCCAAGGCCCGGAACGCGGGCTGGCTGGCCATCACCTTCGGGTGGGGCTTCGCCGTGCTGACCGGCGCGTATCTCGCCGGCGGCGTATCGGGCGCCCACCTCAACCCCGCGGTCACGGTCGGCCTCGCCATCGAGGGCGGCACCGCGTGGGGCGATGTGCCCCTCTACCTCTTCTCGCAGCTGTGCGGCGCGATCATCGGCGCCCTGCTGGTCTTCGCGGTGTACTACGGGCAGTTCCACGCCCATCTCACCGACCCGGAGATCGTCGGCACCAAGTCCACCGACGAGGGCATGGTCGACCAGACCGCCGCCCCGAAGGCGGGCCCGGTGCTCGGGATCTTCTCCACCGGTCCGGAGATCCGCAACGGCGTGCAGAACGTCATCACCGAGGTCATCGCGACCACTGTGCTGGTCCTGGCGATCCTGACCCAGGGCCTCAACAACGAGGGCAACGGTCTCGGCGTGCTCGGCGCGCTGATCACCGCCCTGGTCGTCGTCAGCATCGGCCTCTCGCTCGGCGGCCCGACCGGCTACGCCATCAACCCGGTCCGCGACCTCGGTCCGCGCATCGTGCACTCCCTGCTGCCGCTGCCGAACAAGGGTGGTTCGGACTGGGGCTACGCGTGGGTACCCATCGTGGGTCCGCTCATCGGCGGCGCACTCGCCGGCGGGCTCTACAACGTCGCCTTCGCCTAGCCCGAGCCGCACCTCCACCACTTCACAGACTTCCGGGAGCACACCGTGACCGACGCACACACCACCGGCACCCACGGCACCGGGCCGTTCATCGCGGCCATCGACCAGGGCACCACCTCCAGCCGCTGCATCGTCTTCGACAAGGACGGCCGGATCGTCTCCGTCGACCAGAAGGAGCACGAGCAGATCTTCCCGAAGCCGGGCTGGGTCGAGCACGACGCGACCGAGATCTGGGAGAACGTCCAGGAGGTCGTCGCCGGGGCCATCGTCAAGGCCGGCATCACCTCCGCCGACGTCAAGGCGATCGGCATCACCAACCAGCGCGAGACCACGCTGATGTGGGACAAGAACACCGGTGAGCCGGTGCACAACGCGCTGGTCTGGCAGGACACCCGCACCGACGCGCTCTGCAAGGAGCTCGGCCGCAACGTGGGCCAGGACCGCTTCCGCCGCGAGACCGGGCTGCCGCTCGCCTCGTACTTCGCCGGGCCCAAGGTCCGCTGGCTGCTCGACAACGTCGAGGGGCTGCGCGAGCGCGCCGAGGCCGGCGACATCCTCTTCGGCACCATGGACTCCTGGGTCATCTGGAACCTCACCGGCGGCACCGACGGCGGTGTCCACGTCACCGACGTCACCAACGCCTCGCGCACCCTGCTGATGAACCTGCACACGATGGCGTGGGACGAGAAGATCCTCGCCTCCATCGGCATCCCGGCCGCGGTCCTCCCCGAGATCCGTTCCTCCGCCGAGGTCTACGGCCACGCCAAGGGCGGCATCCTCGACGGCATCCCGGTCGCCTCCGCGCTCGGCGACCAGCAGGCGGCTCTGTTCGGCCAGACCTGTTTCGCCGAGGGCGAGGCCAAGTCCACGTACGGCACCGGCACCTTCATGCTGATGAACACCGGCTCCACCCCGGTGAACTCGTACAACGGGCTGCTCACCACCGTCGGCTACCAGATCGGCGACAAGCCCCCGGTGTACGCGCTGGAGGGCTCCATCGCGGTCACCGGTTCGCTGGTGCAGTGGATGCGCGACCAGATGGGCCTGATCAAGTCGGCCGCCGAGATCGAGACGCTGGCCTCCTCGGTCGAGGACAACGGCGGCGCGTACTTCGTGCCCGCCTTCTCCGGTCTGTTCGCCCCCTACTGGCGTCCCGACGCCCGCGGTGTGATCACCGGTCTCACCCGTTACGTCACCAAGGCGCACATCGCCCGTGCCGTCCTGGAGGCCACCGCCTGGCAGACCCGCGAGATCAGCGACGCCATGACGAAGGACTCCGGCGTCGAGCTGGCCGCGCTCAAGGTCGACGGCGGCATGACGTCCAACAACCTGCTGATGCAGACGCTCGCCGACTTCCTGGACGCGCCCGTGGTGCGCCCCATGGTCGCCGAGACCACCTGCCTCGGCGCCGCCTACGCCGCCGGCCTGGCCGTCGGCTTCTGGCCGGACACCGACGCGCTGCGCGCCAACTGGCGCCGGGCCGCCGAGTGGACCCCCCGCATGGACGCGGACACCCGTGCCCGCGAGTACAAGAGCTGGCTCAAGGCCGTCGAACGGACCATGGGCTGGGTCGAGGACGAAGAAAGCTGACGAGGAGCATCACCATGACCACCCTGCAGAGCGTTCCCGCCCTCGGAACGCACCCGGCCTCCGGCTCGCTGCCGAGCCGCGCCGAGACCCGGGACCAGCTGTCCCGGGCCACGTACGACCTCCTGGTCATCGGCGGCGGCATCCTGGGCATCTCCACCGCCTGGCATGCCGCGCAGTCCGGGCTGCGGGTGGCACTGGTGGACGCCGGCGACTTCGCCGGCGCCACCTCCTCCGCCTCCTCCAAGCTCCTCCACGGCGGCCTGCGCTACCTCCAGACCGGTGCGGTCAAGCTCGTCGCGGAGAACCACTTCGAGCGCCGCGCGGTCTCCCGCGAGGTGGCCCCGCACCTGGCCAACCCGCTCACCTTCTACCTGCCGGTCTACAAGGGCGGCCCGCACGGCGCGGCCAAGCTCGGCGCGGGCGTCTTCGCCTACTCCGCGCTCTCCGCGTTCGGCGACGGCGTCGGCCATGTCATCTCCCCGGCCAAGGCGTCGCGCGACGTGCCCGAGCTGCGCACCGACAATCTGAAGGCCGTCGCGGTCTACGGCGACGACCAGATGAACGACGCCCGGATGGCGCTGATGACGGTCCGCGCGGCCACCGAGGCGGGCGCGGTCGTCCTGAACCACGCGGCCGTCACCGGGCTGCGCTTCACCCGGGGCCGGGTCACCGGCGCCGATCTGAAGGACAGCACGGACGGCACCGAGTTCGGCGTCACCGCCCGGCTCGTGCTCAACGCCACCGGCCCGTGGGTCGACCACCTGCGGAAGATGGAGGACCCGAACGCGGCCCCCTCCATCCGCCTCTCCAAGGGCGCGCACCTGGTCCTCAAGCGGACCCGGCCGTGGCGGGCGGCGCTGGCCACCCCGATCGACAAGTACCGCATCACGTTCGCCCTGCCGTGGGAGGACATGCTGCTCCTCGGCACGACGGACGAGGAGTACGAGGGTGACCCGGCGGACGTCTCGGTGACCGAGTCCGACACCGCGCAGATCCTCGACGAGGCGGCGTTCTCGATCAAGGACCAGCAGCTGTCGCGCGATCTGATCACGTACTCCTTCGCGGGTCTGCGGGTGCTGCCCGGCGGTCCCGGCGACACCTCCAAGGCCAAGCGCGAGACGGTCGTCACGGAGGGCCGCGGCGGGATGCTGTCGGTCGCCGGCGGCAAGTGGACGACCTTCCGCCACATCGGCCGCACCGTCATGAACAAGCTGGCCGCCCTGCCGGGGCACCCGCTGGCCGAGGACATGGAGCCGATGAACCGGCTGCCGAGGAAGCTGCCGCTGCCCGGTATCGCCAACCCGAACGCGGTCGCGCACCGGCTGCTGATCGACGGCGGCACGCCCGGCCCCCGGATGGCGCCGGACACCGCCCGGCACCTGGCCACGCACTACGGTTCGCTCGCCTTCGACATCGCCCGCCTGGCGAACGAGAGTCCGGAGCTGGCCGAGCGCGTCCACCCGGACGCCCCGGAGATCTGGGCCCAGGTCGCCTATGCCCGCGACCACGAGTGGGCCGAGACGGCGGACGACGTGCTGCGCCGCCGGACCACGCTGACGATCCGGGGCCTGGCGACGGACGACGTCCGCGACGGCGTCGAGAAGATGCTGGCCGACCGGGACTGACCACCCCCCACGGGTAGGGCGGACGGGGGCGGCTTCCTCGCGGGAGCCGCCCCCGTCGGCATGCGCGGGCCCCCGTCATCCGCGCCACACTCCCGCCATACGCGCGCAATGTGCCGCGAGCACAGTGGAGTTCATGAGATTCTCCGTGCTCTCCCTGATCGGCCACGACCCGCACCCGCTGACCGGTGACCTTCCCCCCGCCGCCGACCGGTTCGAGGAAGTGATCGATACCGCCGCGGTGGCGGAGCGGCTCGGCTTCGACGCGTACTCCGTCGGCGAACGGCACGCCGGGGCCTTCCTCTCCTCCAGCCCGAGCGTGGTACTGGGCGCGATCGCGGCCCGTACGCGCACCATCAGGCTGCTCACCGGGGTGACCGTCGTCGCGATCCTCGATCCGGTCCGGGTGGCGGAGGACTTCGCGACGCTCGACCAGATATCCCGGGGCCGTATCGAACTGGTCGTCGGAAAGGGCGCGGAGGCGGGCCACTTCGATCTGTTCGGGCTCGACGAGGAGCGGCAGTGGGACCTCCAGAAGGAGAAGTACGAGCTGCTGCGCCGGCTGTGGAGCGAGGAGGGCGTCGACTGGGAGGGCGAGTTCCGGCCGCCGCTGAAGAACGTGACGACGGTGCCACGCCCGTACGACGGGCCGCCGCGCGTCTGGCACGGTTCGGCGACCAGCCTCAACTCCCCCGAGCTGGCGGCCGAGCACGGCGATCCGCTGTTCACGGCGAACGCCATCCAGCCGCGTGAGGCGTACGCGAAGCTCATCGCGCACTACCGGGAGCGGTTCGAGGCGTACGGGCACGATCCGGCGGACGCCAAGGTGGCGGCGGGTTCGGGCGGGCTGCTCATCGCGGACAGTTCGCAGGCGGCCGTGGAGCGGTACAAGGAGCTGTACGAGGCGAAGGTGCGGCAGACCTTCAAGCCGCATCTCGCGGGCAAGGCCGGTTACAACACCCCGTTCCGCACGATCGAGGACGCGATCGAGGGCGGCCCGCAGCTGATCGGCAGTCCGCAGCAGATCATCGACAAGATCCTCGGCTGGCACGAGGTCTACCGCCACGACCTCCAGTCGATCACCGTGGACGGCTTCGGTCTCGGCCGGCCGGAGCAGTTGGAGACGCTCCAGCGGTTCGCGGAGGAGATCGCCCCGGTGGTGCGGCGTCAGGCGCCGTCCTCGCTCTGGGAGTGATCGAACAGTGTTCACCCGGCCGTGCAAGAGGGCTGCGGCCGGGGGCCCGGGAAGCCGTAAGGTTGCTCCGTACGTATGGAGACATCGGAAGGAGGCCCGGGTGATCGAGCTCGAGTCGGTGCCCGAGCTGATCGACCCGGTCATGGTGGCCGCGTTCGAAGGCTGGAACGACGCCGGGGACGCCGCCTCCACAGCGGTCGGTCATCTGGACCGGGAGTGGAAGGGCGAGGTGTTCGCGGCGCTGGACGCCGAGGACTACTACGACTTCCAGGTCAACCGGCCCACGGTGTGGCTGGACGGCAACACGCGGAAGATCACCTGGCCGACGACGCGGCTCTCCGTGGTGCGGGTGGGCGGGGACAAGCCCCGGGACCTGGTCCTGGTGCGCGGGATCGAACCGTCCATGCGCTGGCGGTCGTTCTGCAACGAGATCCTCGGCTTCGCCCATGAGCTGGGCGTCGAGATGGTCGTCATCCTGGGCGCGTTGCTCGGCGACACCCCGCACACCCGGCCGGTGCCGGTGAGCGGGGTCACCTCCGACGCGGATCTGGCGCGGACGATGGACCTGGAGGAGACGCGGTACGAGGGCCCCACGGGCATCGTCGGGGTCCTCCAGGAGGCGTGCACGCATGCCGGGGTGCCCGCGGTCAGCCTGTGGGCGGCGGTCCCGCATTATGTGTCGCAGCCGCCGAACCCGAAGGCGACGCTGGCCCTGCTGAACCGCCTGGAGGACCTGATCGGGCTGCGCATCCCGCTGGGCGAGCTGCCCGAGGACGCGCGGGCCTGGCAGCTCGGGGTGGACCAGCTGGCCTCGGAGGACAGCGAGGTCGCGGAGTACGTGCAGACGCTGGAGGAGGCGCGGGACACCGCGGAGCTTCCCGAGGCGTCCGGCGAGGCCATCGCCCGGGAGTTCGAGCGCTATCTGCGGCGGCGGGACGGTGGTCCCGGACCGGGGCCGGGCGGGCATGCGACGGAGACCGGCGACGTGTCGTATCTGCGTGACCCCTCCAGCGGGCGCACCCGCCCGCCGAAGCCGCCGCGTCCGGAGCCGGGGCGGGGGCCGGGGAAGACCGCCGACGACAAGGGCCCCAAGGGTCCTGACGAGGCGTCGGGGAACGACAGCCCCGACGAAGGCCCCGGGGAGACTCCCGAGGAGGACTGACCGCACAGCGGTACGGCAGCGGTACGGCAGCGGTATGAACGGCGGGGCGCCGCACGGGAGTTGATCCCGTGCGGCGCCCCTGTCGGTTCGTCGGGGTCCGGCTCAGGCGCAGTGGAACTTCGCCGCCGCCCAGTCGCCGTGGTCCCCGGTCTTGGACCCGTTGGTGTCGGTGACCTTGAGCCGCACCTGGCGTACGCCGTCGAGCTTCACGTCCACCGGCAGGGTCTCCGAGGCTCCGGTCAGTTCCGGTGAGGTCCACAGCACCTTGCCGTCGCCCTCCACGGAGAACGCGACCTCTCCGTAGCCGTCGATCTCGTCGTCGATCCCGACGTCGGCGGTGAACGCGGTGCACCGGCCGCCGAGGTGGAGCGCGATGTCGGAGTCGGCGTGGGTGCCGATGCCCTTCTCGTACGTCTTTCCCGCGAGGGTCAGCGTCTTCCCGTCGCTCGCGCCCGACTCCCCGTTGGAGCGGTCGCGTTCGGCCGGGCCGTAGCCGTTGGTCTCGGAGAGCCAGACGAGATCGCTCGCCCAGGCCTCGCCCTCCGGCGCCGGCGGCAGGACGGAGACGGCGAGCCGCTGCTGACTCGCCCGGGCGTCACCGCCGGCCCGGTAGCGGGCCAGGGCCGTCAGCGTGGTCTCCCGTACCTCGGCGTCCTTCGCCGGGGTGAGGGCCACCTCGACCCGTCGCGTTTCGCCCGCCGGGATCCGGCCCGAGACCTTCGCCGTGGTGGCCTTCCAGCCCCCGGGGAGCTGGAGGGAGACCGAGGTGTCGGTGAGGGCGGTGCTGCCCGCGGTCACGTCGACCAGGACCGTGCCGGGTGTTCCCGCTCCGACCTCCTGGCCCGCGGGGACGGTGAGGGTGGCGGCGGCCGAGGCCTTCTTGCCGCCGACCGCGCTGGTGCCCAGCAGCTTCACCGTGAACTTCTTCGCGGTGCTCAGGGGCGCGGTCTTCACGTGCACCACGCCGCCCCGGTCGTCGCGGTCGTACCACCAGCCCTGCCGTGCCTTGTCGTACGCGGCCTTCGAGGTCAGCTCGGGCAGCGTCCGGTCCAGCTTCACCGAGCGGGGCTCGGAGCCGGTGTGGACGGTGAACTCGTAGGGGCGGGCGGTCTGCTTGCCGGTGAAGCCGCCCCGGCTCTCGTTGATCGTGACGGAGACGTCGCCCGCGCCGTGCTGCGGGGCGCGGACGTCGGCGCGCTGGGTGGCGTACTTGCCGTCGCGGTGCTGCCGGGTGACGCCGTCGTCCTCGTACAGGGTGAAGGAGGTGTTCCCCTGCGGGTAGACGTCCCAGGCGAGCGGGGAGTCGGCGGTGCGGTCGCGGTAGGAGCGGATGCCCGGCCACATCGGGACGGCCGCGCCGGCCTTCACGAAGAGCGGCAGGGTGTCGAGCGGGGCGCTGTAGGTGTCGATGGCGGTGGGGCCCTCGTAGGTGCGGCCGCTCCAGTAGTCGATCCAGGTGCCCTGGGGGAGGTAGATGTCCTTGCGTTCAGTGCTGTCCTGGTAGACGGGCGCGACCAGGAAGTGCTCGCCGGAGAGGAACTCGTACTTCGCGGCCTCCGTGGACGCCTTCGGGTCGTCCGGGTATTCGAGGACCAGCGGGCGGACCATGCCGACCCCGGTCTTGGTGGCCTCGTGGGCGTAGGAGTACTGGTAGGGCAGCAGCGACTCCTTGAGCTTGAGGTAGTCGCGGTTGATGGAGGTGTACGGCTCCCCGTGGCGGAACGGCTGCTTGTCCATGGCGGCCCAGCCGTCCATGGTCATCGTCGTGCCGAGGAACATCTTCCACTGGAGGTCGCGGGTGTACGTCTTGGCGCTGCCGCCGAAGATACCGTCGACGTCACCGGTGGTGTAGGCGAGGCCGGACATGGTGGCGCCCGCGTAGGTGGGGATCTGCCAGCGGATGTACTCCCAGGTGCCGGACTGGTCGCCGGACCACTGGACTCCGCAGCGCTGCGCGCCCGCCCAGCTCTCCGGGGCCCAGGTGAAGCCGCGGGCGTCGCTGTTGTCCTCGATGCCCTTGTAGGCGTCCTTGCAGCCGTCGAGGGCGAACTTGTAGCCCTCGCCGACCCAGGCGACGTCCAGCTTGGCGACCCGCTGCCCGGCCTTCACCTGGGCGGCGAGGTTCTCGATGCCGTCCTCGGTCCACAGGCCGAGCTCCATGTTGCGGTCCTTCAGGCCCTGGGCGGTCTCCTCCAGGTCCTCGTAGCCGCAGCCGTAGCCGTCGTTGACGAGCATCCAGCCGTTCGGCATGTCGTTCTCGACGTAGCCGTCGGCGACCTTCAGCGAGTCCAGGGTGCGGCGCTCGCCCCGGTTGGCGTTGTGGAGGTAGCAGTCGGCGTCGCCGATCTCCATGCCGTAGACGGGCGGCAGGAACGGCTTGCCGGTGAGGTCGGTGTACTGCCCGATGACGTCCTTGGCCGCGTCGGCGCCCTCGCCCGCGAAGTAGTAGGCGTCGAAGCGCTGTTCCTTCGCACTGGTCGTCACCGGATCGGTGAACGCGTACGTATTGGGTGCGTAGGTGTTGCGGAAGACGCCGTAGCCGGCCGAGGAGAGGTAGAACGGGACGGAGTTGGGGTGGCCGCCGTCGTCCCAGTTGTAGTCGACGGCGACCTCGACGGTCTTGTCGCGGTGGGAGGTGTTGCCGCGGCCGTTCTGCATCCCGGCCCCGTAGAACTGTTCCCCGGCGCCCCGGGCGAGCGTCTGGACGGTCTGCTCACCGGTCCAGCTCAGGCCCTTCGCCTCGGACCAGATCAGGCTGCCGTCGGCCCGGTGCAGGGAGAAGCGCAGCGGCTTCTTGTAGGCCCGCAGGGTGACCTCGTCGGTTGACAGCTCGTAGCGGTCGCCGCGGTCCTTCCAGCGGGTGCGGGGCGGCTTGCCCTGCGGCAGGACGATGTCGTCGCCGGTGGGATCGGTGAACTTCCCGTCGGGGGCCAGCTCGATCCGGAAGGTCTCCTCCGAGACGAAGCTGACCTTGGCCTCGGCCTGTCCGGCGCTCAGCCGGTACACCGCCCCGTCCGCCCGGAATCCGGTCACGTCCCCGACCGTGGTGGTCTCCGTGCTCACCGGCGGGGCCTCGTCGGCGTGGGCCCCGCCGGGCCCGGAGAGGACCGCGAACAGTCCGAGCAACGCAGCAACTGCTGCCGCTCTCATGCGTGTTGATGTTTGCATAGTGAGCTTTTAGCGCAACTTCGAGCATGTGACCATGGACAAAAAGGAACCGGCCTCGAACTTCGTAGAGAAGTCCGAGACCGGTTCGAGCCATCGGGCGGGCGGGAAAACCCCTACAGCGCGACGCCGAGCAGGGCGTCGACGGTACGGGAGACGACGCCCGGCGCGCCTTCGTCCGTGCCGCCCTCCGCACCCTGGAGCACGGCCCAGCGGTCCACCGCGGCCAGCGCGGCGGGGCTGTCCAGGTCGTCCGCGAGGGCCTCGCGGACCTCCTCGACGAGCGCGTCGGCGGACGGCCCGTCGGGGCGCGAGACGGCGGCCCGCCAGCGCGCGAGGCGCTCGACGGCGTCGGCGAGCACCTGGTCGGTCCACTCCCAGTCGGAGCGGTAGTGGTGGGAGAGCAGGGCGAGCCGGATGGCCGCCGGGTCCACGCCGTCGCGGCGCACGGCCGAGACGAAGACCAGGTTGCCCCGGGACTTGGACATCTTCTCGCCGTCCAGGCCGACCATGCCGGCGTGGACGTACGCCTTGGCGAACGGGTGCTCGCCGGTCAGCGCCTGGGCGTGCGAGGCGCCCATCTCGTGGTGCGGGAAGGCGAGGTCGGAGCCGCCGCCCTGGATGTCGAAGCCCATGCCGAGGTGGTCGAGCGCGATGGCGACGCACTCGATGTGCCAGCCGGGGCGGCCCGCGCCGAGCGAGGCCCCGTCCCAGCTCGGCTCGCCCGGGCGGGCGGCCATCCAGAGCATCGGGTCGAGGGGGTTCTTCTTGCCGGGGCGCTCCGGGTCGCCGCCGCGCTCGGCGGAGAGCAGCCGCATCGCCTCGGCGTCGAGGCCGGAGACCTCGCCGAAGTGCGGGTCGGTGTCGACGGAGAAGTAGACGTCACCGTCCAGGTCGTAGGCGGCGCCCGCGTCCCGGAGGCGTTCGACGAGGGGCACGATGCCCGGTATCGCCTCGACCGCTCCGATGTAGTGCCGCGGGGGCAGCATCCGCAGGGCGGTCATGTCCTCGCGGAAGAGCGCCGTCTCGCGCTCCGCGAGCTCGGTCCAGTCCTGACCGTCGCGCACGGCCCGCTCCAGCAGCGGATCGTCCACGTCGGTCACGTTCTGGACATAGTGAACCTGCCGCTTGGTGTCGAGCCACACGCGCTGAACGAGGTCGAACGCGTTGTAGGTCGCCGCATGACCCATGTGGGTCGCGTCGTACGGCGTGATGCCGCAGACGTAGATGCGGGCGACGGGACCGGGGTCAAGGGTGATCCGTCCGCCGGTCGCGGTGTCGTGGATCCGAAGGTCGCGGCCCTTGCCAGGCAGGGCGGGGACCTCAGAAGCGGGCCAGGCATGCATGTCATGAGCGTAACCGGACGATGCTTCCGGATACGAACCGGCACCGGAAACCTGTCCGAAGAGGCCTTCTTGCGTCAAACCTCTGGCAGGCGGTAGGGGTCCTTGCCTCCGCGCTAGACCGGCGGCCAGGGGATGGGCGGCCACTGGCCGCTCGGCTGCGGGTGCACGGCGCTCTTGACCAGCCCGGCGACCCGCTCGCGCAGGGCCTCCAGCTCGGCCGGCGTGATGAGTTCGGCCATCCGGGTGGCGAGGACCGTGCCCGGTGCCAGCTCCGCGGCGAGCCGGGCCAGCACCTGGAGGGCTTCCTCGGTCAGCGGCTCGCCCGCCCAGCCCCAGAGCAGGGTCCGCAGCTTGTCGTCCGCGTTGAAGGTGACGCCGTGGTCGATGCCGAAGAGCCGTCCGCCGGGGGCGGGCAGCAGGTGCCCGCCCTTGCGGTCACCGTTGTTGATCACCGCGTCCAGCACGGCGAGCCGCCGCAGCCGGGCGTCGTCGGCGTGCACGAGGAGCGCGGTCCTCCCCTCCCCCACCTCCGCGAAGCCCACCGCTTTCCAGCCATCGCCCGGCTCCTCGCCCTCGACGAGCGCCAGCAGCTCGGGGGCGTCCTCACCGTCCCCGGGGCCGTCGATCCAGAGCTGGCACATGCCCTGCCCGTAGGGCCCCTCCCGCAGCACGGTCGGCGGCACGAGGTCCCAGCCGGTCGCCCGGGAGATCTCGTACGCGGCGACCTCCCGCTGGGCGAGGGTCCCGTCGGGGAAGTCCCAGAGCGGCTGCTCCCCCGCGACCGGCTTGTACGCGCAGGTGCGTTCCTCGCCCTCGTACGCCACCGTGCAGTGCAGCACGGCGTTGGACGCCCCGCCGACCTGCCCGAGGACGGTGATCGTGCCCTCGGTGAGCAGGGTGAGCAGCTCGGTGTCCGTCAGGCTCCGCGACGGTATCCGTTCTGGCGCGGGCATACGTGTCCTTCCGGATCGAGCGGCAGGCTGCACAGCGGGCACGGCGGGCGGCCGGCGTTGACGACGTCCAGGGCGCGCTTGGCGAAGGCCCGGGCCTGGGCGCCGCTGAGCCGGACGCGGAGCATCGGCGGGCCGTTCTCCTCGTCCTGGAGGAGCTTCTCCTCGGCCTCCGCGAGGTCGTCCTCGGAGTCGGCGTCCAGTTCGACGAGGGCCTGCGCCTCGACGATCATGCGCTGTTCCTCGCCGTCCCAGGCCAGGGCCATGGTGCCGACCCGGAACTCCTCCTCGACGGGAACGTCGAGGGGCGCGGTGTCGGAGACGTCGGTGGGGGCCACCGCGGGCACCGGGGAGTTGCCCCCGGTCCGGCGCACGACCTCGTCGAGCAGTTCGTCGATCCGCTCGGCGAGAGCGGCGACCTGGGTCTTCTCCAGGGCCACGCTGGTGACCCGGCCCTGGGAGGACGCCTGCAGGAAAAACGTACGGCGGCCAGGCAACCCGACCGTACCGGCCACGAATCGGTCCGGTGGGTCGTAGAGGAACACCTGACGGGACACGTCCTGCTCCCTTGAGCTTCGATGGTGGGGATGGTTCGTTGGGGCGGCGCTACGGCGCGTCCACCCTACTGCCCGGAGCGATCACGGCGCGCCCGCGCCGCCCCCGACCGCCGCGTCCGACGTGCCGTCAGCGGTGGGCGAGGCGGCGGCGTCCGCCCCGACGGACTGTTCGCGGGGTGCCAGGGAGTCGAGATTCCCGGTGTCGCCGAGCCTCAGGAGGAAGGGGCGCAGCCGTGTGTAGCGGATCGCGGTGACCGAGCAGGGGTCGACGTGGACGCGCTGGAAGAGGTCCAGGTGCATGCCGAGCGCGTCGGCGACGAGGGACTTGATGATGTCGCCGTGCGAGCACATGACGTAGGTGGCGTCCTCGCCGTGCTCCGCCTCGACGCGGTCGTTCCAGTCGCGTACGGCGTCGACGGCGCGGGCCTGCATCGCGCGCATGGACTCGCCGCCGGGGAAGGCGGCGGCGGAGGGATGCTGCTGGACCACCGACATCAGGGGCTCGTCGGCGAGTTCGGCCAGCTTCCGTCCCGACCAGTGGCCGTAGTCGCACTCGCTGATGCGGTCCTCGGTGTGCAGGGGCAGGCCGGGGCGGGCGTCGAGGAGCGGCTGGAGCGTCTGCCGGCAGCGCTCCAGGGGGCTGCTGACGGCGAGGACCGGGGCCAGGGCGGCGAGCCGGGAGGGGAGGGCCGCGGCCTGTTCGGCGCCGCGTTCGTCGAGGAGGACACCGGGGGTGCGGCCCGCGAGCACTCCGGCGGTGTTGGCGGTGGAGCGTCCGTGGCGTACGAGGATCAGCGTGGGCATACCCGCCAGCGTAGGCGGAGGTGCGTGGAGGCCGGTCAGGGGGAAGAATGCCCGCCGTGATCGTGGACTGTGCCATCTACCGGGACGGGCGCCGTACCGAACGGCCCGACGACTTCTCCGAGGCCCTGGACGAGGCGCGGGCCTCGTCGGACGCGTTCCTCTGGATCGGGCTGCACGAGCCGACGGAGCAGGAGTTCGAGCGCGTCCGTGAGGAGTTCGGGCTGCATCCGCTGGCCGTGGAGGACGCGCTGCGGGCGCACCAGCGGCCGAAGCTGGAGGTGTACGACGATTCGCTGTTCGCGGTGCTGAAGCCGGTCGTCTACGAGCCGGAGAGCGACACGGTCAGCGCCGACGAGCTGATGGTCTTCATAGGGGACTCGTTCGTGGTGACGGTCCGGCACGGCGAGGGCGCCCCGCTGGCGGCCGTGCGCCGCCGTCTGGAGGCCGAGCCCGAGGTGCTGAAGCACGGCCCGACAGCGGTGCTGTACGCGGTCAGCGACGCGGTCGTGGACCACTACATGGAGGTGGCGGCCGAGCTCCAGGTCGACCTGGAGGAGCTGGAGACGCAGGTCTTCGCCCCGAGCGGCGGCGACTCGAAGAACACCGCGGCCCGGATCTACACCTTCAAGCGGCAGGTGCTGGAGTTCCGCCGGGCGGCCGGTCCGCTGACGGCGCCGATGGCCCGGCTCGCGGGGGCGGGCGTGCCGTTCGTCCACGAGCACGCGCAGCCGTTCTTCCGGGACGTGGCCGACCATCTGACGCGCGCCAACGAGCAGGTGGAGGGGCTGGACCGGCTGCTCTCGGACATCCTGTCGGCGCATCTGGCGCAGATGGGCGTGCGGCAGAACGACGACATGCGCAAGATCTCCGCCTGGGCGGCGATGGCCGCCGTCCCGACGATGGTGGCGGGCGTCTACGGCATGAACTTCGACCACATGCCGGAGCTGCACTGGGTGTGGACCTACCCGGTGGTGGTCGCGCTGATGGTCTGCGCCGTGTTCGGCCTCCACCGGCTGTTCAAGCGGCGCGGCTGGCTCTGAGGGCCCGCGTTCCCGGGGGCCACGAGGCCTCAGGCGTATTCGCGTTCCGGTACGGCGGGGCTCCCCAGCGCGTCACGCCGCCGCGGCATCTCCAGGCTCACCATGCGCCGCCAGCCGAGCAGGCGCTCGTACGCGTACATCGCGTGGATGCCCGCGGCGAGGACGGCGGCCTTGGGGCGCGACCAACCGAGCACGCGCCCCATGTTGGCCATCACGGCGAGGCTGACGTCGCGGTAGACCCGGATCTCGGCCAGGGCGCACTCGCGCATGATCCGCTGGATGGTCCGGCCGTGGCCGGCGCGGGCGAGGCCGAGGAGTTCCTCGTGGCAGTAGGCGAGGTGGTTGTCCTCGTCGTTGGAGATCATCTTCACCGCGCGGCCGATGTCGGGGTGGTCGGCGAAGTAGCGGCGCAGCAGCCGCATCTGCTCGGAGGCGCGCTGCTCGGTGACGCGGCTGTGGGCCAGATAGGTGATGATGTCGCGCTCGGTAAGCCGCTCCTCGCCGCGCAGCCGGGAGTGCGCGAGGCCGATGCCCTGCTGTTCCAGGAGCATCGTGTAGTCGGTCTCCGGCGGGACCTCGACGGGCGGCAGTCCGCGCTTCTTCAGGAGGGCGTTGAAGATCCGGCCGTGCTTGTCCTCATCGGCGCCGTGCCGGACGATCTTGGGGGCCAGGTCGCGGCGGTTCTCCGGGACGAGGGCGGCGATGCGGGCGTTCTCCCAGCCGCCCTGGGCCTCGCCGCTCGCAGCGATGGAACAGAAGAGCCGGTAGGACTCGTCGTTGTCCAGAATCTCCTGGAACAGGGTCTGCGCTGAGAGCATGACGGCCACCTCCGTACCCGTTGCCCGCGGAGCCGAGGTCCGCGGAGCAGTAGTCCGCAGGGAGAGTCAAATGCGCCGCACGGCAGTCGGCAACCGGAGCTGCCACGGACAGCGCCCGCCGGGGCGGCGTAACCCCTGGGCGTGCGGCGCGTTGTTCCGGGTGACGGCCGTGGCGGGGAAGACCCCCGAGCCCCCACCACGGCCGTAGTGCTGTCCCGGGTTCCGTCAGGCGAGGCCGGAGCGCTCCAGGGCGTCCGTGCCGGCGCGGAGCGCGGTGAGCCGCTCCTCCAGGGTGAAGCCGGCCGGGGCGAGGTTGAGCGTGGTGACCCCGGCGGCGGCGTAGGCCTGCATCCGGTCGGCGATCCGCTCGACCGGGCCGAGCAGCGCGGTCTGGTCGATCAGCTGGTGCGGAACGGCCGCGGCGGCGCCCGCCTTGTCCCCGCCGAGGTACTTGTCCTGGATCTCGGCGGCCTCCTTCTCGTATCCCATGCGCTGGGCGAGCTGGTTGTAGAAGTTCTGCTTCCGGCTGCCCATGCCGCCGACGTACAGGGCGGTGTACGGACGGAACATGTCGGCGAGGCCGGTCACGTCGTCGCCGACGGCGAGCGGCAGTGTCGGGCTGACGTCGAAGCCCTCCATGGTCTTGCCGGCCTTCTCCCGGCCCGCGCGCAGCGGCTGGATCGCGGTCTCCTCCAGGTGCTCGGCGGAGGGGAAGATCAGCAGGGCGCCGTCGGCGATCTCGCCGGTCTGCTCCAGGTTCTTGGGGCCGATCGCGGCGATGTAGAGCGGGATGTGCTCGCGCTCGGGGTGCACGGTGAGCTTGATCGGCTTGCCCGGGCCGCCGGGGAGCGGCAGCGTCCAGTGCGCGCCCTCGTACGACACGCGCTCGCGGGTCATCGCCTTGCGGACGATCTCCACGTACTCGCGGGTGCGGGCCAGCGGCTTGTCGAACTTCACGCCGTACCAGCCCTCGGACACCTGCGGGCCCGAGACCCCGAGGCCGAGGCGGAAGCGGCCGCCGGAGAGCGAGTCGAGGGTGGCGGCGGTCATCGCCGTCATGGTGGGCTGACGGGCCGGGATCTGCATGATCGCGGAGCCGACGTCGATCGACTCGGTCTGGGCCGCGACCCAGGTCAGCACGGTCGGGGCGTCGGAGCCGTACGCCTCGGCCGCCCAGCAGACGTCGTAGCCGAGCCGGTCGGCCTCCTGCGCGACGGCGAGGTTGTCGCCGTCCATGCCGGCGCCCCAGTAACCGAGATTGATGCCGAGCCGCATAGCCGCTCCCCTTACTGATCAGTAACGTCCCTTTCTCCGGACTCTAGCGCGGGTGGCGGCGATCCGGCAGGCCCGGCGGACCTCCGGTTGTCCACAGGCCTCCACCCGGTGGGGCCCTGGCCAGTAATCTCAGCGCCCATGGAGCAGAGGCATCTCGGCCGTACCGGCCTTCGCGTGTCCCGGATCGGGCTCGGCACCCTCACCTGGGGCCGGGACACGGACGAGCACGACGCCGCCGACCAGCTCAAGGCCTTCTGGGACGCGGGCGGCACCCTGGTGGACACCGCCGATGTGTACGGGGGCGGCGAGGCCGAATATCTGCTCGGGCGGCTGGTCGGCAGCCTGGTCCCCCGTCAGGATCTGGTCATCGCCACGAAGGCGGGCAACGTCCCGGACCCCTACCGCCGCTTCAACGGCTCGCGCGGGCACCTCCTGGCCGCCCTGGACGCGTCCCTGGAGCGGCTCGGCACGGATTACGTGGATCTGTGGCAGGTCCACGCCTTCGATCCGGCCACCCCGCTGGAGGAGACGCTCCAGGCGGTGGACCTGGCCGTGTCCTCGGGCCGCGTCCGCTACGCGGGCGTGTCGAACTTCTGCGGCTGGCAGCTGGCGAAGGCCGCCACCTGGCAGCTCGCCGCGCCCGGGGTGCGCACCCGGCTGGCCAGTACGCAGATGGAGTACTCGCTGCTCCAGCGGGGCATCGAGCGCGAGGTGCTGCCCGCCGCGCTGGACCTCGGGATCGGGCTGCTGCCGTCCTCGCCGCTGGGGCGCGGTGTGCTCACCGGCAAGTACCGCCAGGGCACCCCGTCCGACTCCCGGGGCGCGTCCGAGCGGCTCGCCCCGTTCGTCGAGCCCTATCTCGACGACGCGGCGTCCCGGATCACCGACGCGGTGGCGACGGCGGCGGACGGCCTGGCGACGAGCCCGCTCCAGGTGGCGCTCGCCTGGGTCCGGGACCGGCCCGGGGTGGCCGCGCCGATCGTCGGTGCGCGCAACGCCGGTCAGCTCGCGGAGGCTTTGTCAGTGGAGGCGCTTAGTCTTCCCTACGAGATCTGCCAGGCGCTCGACGATGTGTCGGCGCCCGTGCACCGCTATCCCGATCAGGACTGGAGCACGCTGTGACTGCGCTTCCCGGGGAGACCCCCGGCACCGTCGGCACGGACACACCACAGGACGCCGTGTCCTCGCCGGACACCGAAGCGCCCGAGGCCGCCGAGCCGTCGGACACCCCGGCCGAGGCGGCCGAGGCGACTGCTGACGGAGCCGAGACGGCTGCCGACGGATCGGACGCCGATACCGATACCGATGCCACTGCTGCTGACAGCACAGCCGACGGGACTGCCGACAAGGCCGCCGACGCGGCACCCGCCGCCGAGCTCTCGGAGGCGCAGGCCGAGCTGGCCGCCCAGCGCGAGCTGCGGGAGCGGATCGAGAAGCGCAAGGCGGAGAAGGCCGCGCCCATCGCCGCCGGCACCGGTCTGAGCGGTACGGCCGCCGATCTGCTCGCGGCCGTCCGGGCCGTGGAGAGCGGCGAGAAGGCGGGGACCCAGTTCTTCGACTCCCCCGCCACCGCCCCGGCCGCCCGGCGTCCCGCTCCGGCGGCAGCCGCACAGCCGTTGCGGGCCGCCGTGCCCACCGCCGCCCCCGTGGCGCAGGCCGCCCCGCCGGAGGTCCTGGACGCGGTGCGCGCGGTGCTCGTGGAGGGCGGGGCCCCCGAGGCGCTGGCCCGCCCGGCCGTCGGGGTGCTGGGCGAGCAGGCGGCCGAGCTGCTGCGCACCGACCCCTGGCAGCTGCTGGCGGTGCCCGGGGTGCGGCCGGAGCAGGCCGACGGCTTCGCCCGGGCCCTGCTGGGCGCCGAGTGCGGTCCGGACGACGGGCGCCGGACGGCCGCCCTGGTCGGCTGGCTGCTGGAGCGTGCCGCGCTCCAGGGCCACACGGCGCTGGACACCGGGGCCGTACGGGCGGCGCTCGCCGAGCGTGCCGTGACCGACCCGGAGGCGGCGGTGCGGGACGCCGTCGAGGAAGGCGTCGCCCTGGTCTTCCAGGAAGGCGACGAGCCGGAGCCGGACGGCGAAGGGGATGAAGAAGGCGCGGCGGACGGGGCGGGCCTCGCGGAGGACGCCGACGCGCCCCGGGAGCCGGTCCAGGTGCTGCTGGGCCTGGACCGCTACGCCCTGGCCGAGGAGAGTCTCGCCGACGGCCTGGCCCGGCTGGTCAACGCCTGTGAGAAGGCCGACTGGGCGGAGGCGGCCGCCTCCGCACCGAGCCCGTCGGCCGCCGAGCTGATCCGTACGACCGCCGCCGCCGGGCTGGTCGCGCACAGCGGCGGTGAGGCGGCGCGGGCCGAGCCCGCCGCACTGATCGCGGCGGCGCGCGGCCTGGGCCTGCGGGCCCTGGGCGCGACCCACAGCGAGGACGGCCGCCACAGGCTCGCGGCGGCCACCGGCGATCCCGACACGGCGGTCACCCTGGCGGGCCTGCTGTCCGGCGCGCAGGGCCCCGGCCGGGACGAGGACGGGGCGCTGGCCCTGGACCTGCTGGTCGTGCTGGACGCCCCGCAGCTGGACGTGGAGGGTGCGGCGGTCCTGGTCGAGGCGCTGGCCGACGGCACCCGGCTGGTCCTGAGCGGCGACCCGGGCGTGCTGGGCTCGGCGGGCGCCGGCCGGGTGTTCGCCGATGTGCTGGCCGCCCGCGCCTGTCCGCAGGTCGTCTCCCGCACCCCGGACCCGGGACCGATCGGCGAGCTGGTCTCCGGCATCGGCATCGGCGAGCTGAACCAGGTCGACGCCCCGGGCAAGGAGGTGGTGATCGTCCCGGTCCGCGACGCGGGCGAGGCGGTCCACCGCACCGTGCAGCTGGTCGCCGACTCGGTGCCCCGGGCGTTCTCCATCCCCGCCGAGGAGACCCAGGTGATCACCGTGGGCCACGGCGGGGCCGCCGGGACCAGGGCGCTGAACGAGGCGCTGAAGCAGCGGCTCAACCCGGGCCCCGGCCGGTTCGGCGGCTTCGACCCGGGCGACCGGGTGGTCCATGTGCCGGCGCCCGGTCGTGCGGTGCCCGGGGTGGTGCGCTCGGCCGACGCCGAGGGGCTGCGGCTGGACTGCGGCGGCGTCCCCGTCCTCGTACCGCAGGAGCGGGTGGAGGCGTCGGTGCGGCACGGCTGGGCCCTCAGCGCCCATCAGGCGGCCGGGATGCGCTGGCCCGCCGCGGTCGTGGTGCTGCCGGGCGACGCCGCGCAGGGGCTCAGCCGGCCGTGGGTGTACACCGCGTTCGGCCGGGGCGAGCGGCATCTCTCCGTGGTCCACGGGGTGGACCAGGCGCTCCCGCACGCGGTGGCGCAGGTCCCGGCCCAGGAGCGGACGACCCGGCTGCGCCCCCTGCTGGAGGCGCTCCCGACGCCCGACGCGGCTCCGTAGAACGGATGAGGACAGCGGTGGGGCCCCGGTGCACGGTGCACCGGGGCCCCACCGTCACGTCCGGTGCGGGAGAAGAGTCGCGGGAGTGGGGTCAGAGGCCGCCCACCGCGGGCCCGGCGAAGTCCTCGTCCGACTCGTCCTCCTCGTCGAAGACCGCGCTGACGTCGAAGCGGCAGACCACCAGTTCGGGGTCGGCGTCCTCGAACGGGGCGCCCAGCCACTCCCCCGGCTCCGGCGGCGCTTCCCCGGCCGAGACCCACAGGGTGGAGTCGCCCTCCTCCAGACCGAACTCCTTGTGACGGGAGGCGATCTCGTCCGGTTCGTACTCGCCGAAGAGCACACCGAGCGCGGAGTGGACGCTGGTGCCGACCACCGGGGCCGCGTCCGGGCCGTCGTCCGGACCCGTGTCGAGGTCGGCGAGGCGCTGGGCCTGTGCGAGCAGCCGCGGGGGCTCCGCGACCACGTAGTCGCGCCGGATCAGGACGCTGAGCGCGCTGGGCTCCGCAGGGCCGGCGTAGGGCGGCAGGGAGTCGTCCGCGCCGGGGATCTCGAAGGGGGTGACTTCGTCGTAGCGGTCGTAGAGGAGCTCGTCGTAGACCTCGGCGGCAGCGGCAAGGGCGTTGAACGCGTCGTAGACGGCGGGGTCGTCGTCCCCGGTACGGCGTTCGACCGCGTCGAGGTGACGGTCGATCGCGGCTTTGACCGCTTCGGCGGCGGCACGTACCTCGGCAGCGGTGGGCTGCGCAGCATCAGACATAGTGCAGACGCTATCCGTACCGGGGCGCTGCCCGCACAATAGATGCGATGCCGGAATACGAATTCGTCGACGTGTACGTGCCGCGCGGGGTCTCCCGCAAGGAAGCGGCCCGACTCCTGACCGACCACGCCGAGTACGGACACTGGGAACTGGACCGCCTGACGCTCCGCAGGGACGGCAGCCGCAGGGTGCGGCTGCGCAGACGGATCATCCGTCAGCTACGGGCCACCTGGTGACAGGGAGCGGGCCCCGCGGTCGCGGGGCCCGCTCCTTTTGCGTGAGCTGTGCCGTGCGGTGCGCGCCCGGGTCAGGCGGCGCTGCGCGAGCGGCGGTAGAGAACCGATCCCGCACCGGCGAGCAGCAGGCCGGCACTGGCCGGGATGAGCAGTTCGAGCCCGCCCCCACCGGTCTGGGCGAGCTGCTCCCGCGGAATGTTCCGGGTCTCGGGAGCATTCGGCTCGGGCGGCTGGTCGACCGGCGGGGTGACCGGCGTCTCCGGTGTCTCCGGCGTGACCGGGGGAACCTCGGGCTCCTCGGGCGGCGGAGGCGGAAGCTCTGCGTCGTTGAAGCAGCTGTTGCCGAAGGCGGGGTTCAGCAGCCCGCCGATGGTGACGCTGTTCCCGCAGAGGTTCACGGGGATGTCGATCGGCGCCTGGATCGCGTTGCCGGAGAGGATGCCGGGCGAGCCCTGGGCGATCCCTTCGGCCGTGGCGCCGCCGCCCGGTGCCCGGTGACGGCCGGTACCGGGCTCGGAGGTCCGGTCCGAGGCGCCGGAGGTCCGGTCCGAGGCGGTGGTGTCGCCGGCCTGGGCGCCGTTACCGGAGCCCCCGGGGACCGAGCGGGTCTCCGGAGCGGCCGAGCGGTCACTGGAGCGGCCGGATTCTGCTGATCCGTTTCCGCAGTCGTTTCCGCCGGTGGGGTTGAGCAGTCCGCCGACGCTGACGGAGTTTCCGCAGACGTTGACCGGGATGTCGATCGGGACCTGGACCGAGTTGCCGGACAGCACGCCCGGCGAGCCGGACGCGGTGCCGGCCGCCCCGGAGTCGGCGTGGGCGTATCCACCGCTGAGCGCGAGCACTCCGCCCGCCGCCGCCATGGTGATCAGGCCTTTACGAGTGACCTGTCGCATAGGTTCGTTTCCTGCCTTCTGCCTTACGAAAAACCCCCGGACATGACCGTGCGGGAGCCGAATGCCGAACGGTCCCGGAGTGCATGGAGTGCACTCCGGGACCGGCCGAGCTCAAACCCTTACGGGTTGACGTTCAACGTCACGCGTTGACGCAGGTGTTGCCGAAGGCGGGGTTCAGCAGACCGATCACGGAGACCGTGTTGCCGCACACGTTGACCGGCACGTGGACCGGAACCTGGACGACGTTGCCGGAGAGCACGCCGGGGCTGCCGATGGCAGCACCCTGGGCGCCCGCGTCGGCGGAAGCCATGCCCGCACCCGCGAGAACGAGGCCACCCGTAGCAGCCGCAACTGCGACGACCTTCTTGATCATTATTCCTCCTAGTTGGAAATGCGGTCCCAGCCGCGGACCGCAAACCTTGTAACGAGGAGGGTGGGGCGGGGCTACGTGTGAACGGCTCGTTTCACTCGTTCGGACATGTCCGTACAGGTGGACGAATCAGTGGCGAATCGGTCATGGGGCGGTCAGGAGTGGTCGATGAACCGGTCGAGCACCCGCACGCCGAACTGCAGACCGTCGACCGGGACCCGCTCGTCGACGCCGTGGAACATCCCGGCGAAGTCCAGCTCCGGCGGCAGCTTCAGCGGGGCGAAGCCGAAGCCCCGGATGCCGAGGTCGTCGAAGGACTTGGCGTCGGTGCCGGCCGAGAGCATGTACGGCACGGCACGGGCGATCGGGTCCTCGGCGACCAGCGCGGTCTGCATGGCGTCGACCAGGGCGCCGTCGAACGTGGTCTCCAGGGCCTTGTCCGCGTGCACGTCCTCGCGCCGCACGTTGGGGCCGAGGATCCGGTCCAGGTCGGCCAGGAACTCCTCCTCGTACCCCGGCAGGTAGCGGCCGTCGACGTGGGCGGTCGCCTGGCCCGGGATGACGTTGACCTTGTAACCCGCGCCGAGCTGGGTGGGGTTGGCGGTGTTCTGGAGGGAGGCGCCGATGAGCTTGGCGATGCCGCCGAGCTTGGCGAGCGTCTCGTCCATGTTCTCCGGGTCCAGCTCGGTGCCCAGCGCGTCCGAGAGCTCGTCCAGGAAGTGCCGCAGCGTCTTGGTGACCCGCACCGGGAACTTGTGCCGGCCCAGCCGCCCGACCGCCTCGGACAGCTCGGTGATGGCGTTGTCCTTGTGGATCATCGAGCCGTGTCCGGCGGTGCCGTCCACGGTCAGCTTCATCCAGTGCATGCCCTTCTGGGCCGTCTCCACCAGATACAGCCGCAGGTTCTCGTTGACGGTGAAGGAGAAGCCGCCGACCTCGCTGATCGCCTCGGTCACGCCCTCGAAGAGCCCGGGGTGGTGGTCGACGAGGTAGCGCGCCCCGTACGTCCCGCCGGCCTCCTCGTCCGCGAGGAAGGCGAGCACGATGTCGCGCGGGGGCTTGCGGCCGGTGCGCATCCGCTCACGGACGACCGCGAGGGTCATCGCGTCCATGTCCTTCATGTCGACCGCGCCCCGACCCCAGACGCAGCCGTCCGCGATCTCGCCGGAGAACGGGTCGTGCGTCCAGTCCGCCGCGTTGGCCGGGACGACGTCGGTGTGCCCGTGGATGAGGAGCGCCGGACGGGAGGGGTCCTCGCCCTCGATCCGGGCGACGGTGGAGGCCCGCCCCTTGTGCGACTCGAAGATCTGCGGCTCCAGGCCGACCTCCGCGAGCTTCTCCGCGACGTACTCGGCCGCGAGCCGCTCGCCGGGGCCCGAGTGGTCGCCGTAGTTGCTGGTGTCGATCCGGATCAGGTCACGACAGAGGTCGACGACCTCCCTCTCGGCGTTGCCGCCGGTGACGGCCTTGCCCGTGCTGCTCTCGCTCACGCTGGTTCCTTCCACTGTCGCTGTGGTGCTCCTCCTCATCCTCCCGCGCCCACGGCGTACACCCAAGGCCGCGCACCCCCCGTCACGCACCGTTCACAGCGATCGGGGCGTGATCGAGCACCCCTGAATGTTTGCTATGGTTTTCCACGTCGGAACGGGCACGGGCCCGCGAGACAGACACCTTGTCCGGGTGGCGGAATGGCAGACGCGCTAGCTTGAGGTGCTAGTGCCCTTTATCGGGCGTGGGGGTTCAAGTCCCCCCTCGGACACCAGCAGGAGCCCCACTTCGGTGGGGCTCTTTTGCGTCACCGGCCCGCGACGGAGAGGTACGACCATGAGGGGCCGCAGGAAGCCGCCCGCCTCGCCGCTCCCCCAGCGGAACGGGATCGACGCGGTGCGGGTGCGGTTGCCGGAGGATCCGGACGGGGCCCGGACATCCGTCGGGGAGCATCTGGTCGCGCGCTTCGGCGGGGCGATCGGGGCGGGCCGGGTGGCGGAGATGCTGGCGGCCGGGCGGTTCGTGGGGGCCGACGGGGTCGCCGTGCGGGGCGATCAGCCGTACGCCGCCGGGCGGTATCTCTGGTTCCACCGGGACTTCGCGCCGGAGGAGCCGGTGCCGTTCCCGGTCGGGGTCGTCCACCGGGACGAGCGTCTCGTGGTCGCGGACAAGCCGCACTTCCTGGCGACCATGCCCCGGGGGCGGCACATCACCGAGACCGCGGTGGCCCGGCTGCGGCGGGAGCTGGACCTGCCGGCGCTGCAGCCCGCGCACCGGCTGGACCGGCTGACCGCGGGGCTCGTGCTGTTCGTGGTGCGGCCCGAGGACCGGGGCGCGTACCAGACGCTGTTCCGGGACCGGCTGGTGCGGAAGGAGTACGAGGCGGTGGCCCCGTACGACCCGGAGCTGGTCCTTCCGCGGACCGTACGGAGCCGGATCGTGAAGGAGCGCGGGGTGCTGGCCGCCCGGGAGGAGCCGGGTGAGGCGAACAGTGAGAGCCGGGTGGAGCTGGTGGAGCACCGGGGGCCGCTCGGGCGTTACCGGCTGCTGCCCGCTACCGGGCGGACGCATCAGCTGCGGGTCCATATGAACGCGCTGGGGCTGCCGATCGTCCAGGATCCGCTGTATCCGGTGGTGGAGGCGGAGGCTTCCGCAGATGACTTCTCGCGGCCGTTGCAACTGCTGGCGCGGGTGCTGGAGTTCACCGATCCGGTCGGCGGGGAGCCGCGCCGCTTCGTGAGCGGGCTGCGGCTCTCCGCCTGGCCGGAGGGGTGACGTAGGCGGCCCTCAGTGGCCGCGCTTGATCCAGTCGTCGAGCTGCGGGGCCTCCGCGCCGATGGTGGTGGGGTCGCCGTGGCCGGTGCGGACGGCCGTGTCGCCCGGGAGCGTCAGCAGCCGGTCGCGGATCGAGTCGATGATCGTGGGGAACGACGAGAAGGAGCGGCCGGTGGCGCCGGGGCCGCCCTGGAAGAGCGTGTCGCCGGTGAAGACCGTGGAGAGGCCGGGGGCGTACAGGCAGACCGCGCCGGGGGCGTGGCCCGGGGTGTGGAGCACCGTGAGGGTGGTGCCCGCCACCTCCAGCTCCTGGCCGTCGGTCAGTTCGGCGTCGGGGGCCCGGTCCGGGTGGGTCTGTCCCCACAGCTCCAGGTCGTCGGGGTGGAGGAGGATCGGGGCGCCGGTGGCCTCCGCGAGGGCGGGGGCGGCGTCGATGTGGTCGTTGTGCGCGTGGGTGCAGACGATGGCGCGCAGCGTCCGGCCGCCGAGCGCGGCCTCAATGGCGGTGGCGTCGTGGGCGGCGTCGATGACGATCGCCTCGGTGTCGTCGCCGACGATCCAGACGTTGTTGTCGACGTCCCACTCGCCGCCGTCGAGGGCGAAGGTGCCGGAGGTGACGAGGTGGTCGATACGGGCGGCCATCAGAAGACCACCACCGAGCGGAGGACGTCGCCGTCGTGCATCCGGGCGAAGGCCTGCTCGATGTCGCCGAGTCCGATGGTCTCGGTGACGAAGGCGGCGAGGTCGAGACGGCCCTGCTGGTGGAGGTCGACGAGCATCGGGAAGTCGCGGGAGGGCAGGCAGTCGCCGTACCAGGAGGACTTGAGCGAGCCGCCGCGGCCGAAGACGTCCAGGAGGGGCAGTTCGAGCTTCATGTCCGGGGTGGGGACGCCGACCAGGACGACCGTTCCGGCGAGGTCGCGGGCGTAGAAGGCCTGTTCGTAGGTCTCCGGGCGGCCGACGGCCTCGATGACGACGTCGGCTCCGTTGCCGTCGGTGAGGGCGCGGATGGCCTCGACCGGGTCGGTGGAGCGGGAGTTGACGGTGTGGGTGGCGCCCATCTTCTTCGCCGTCTCCAGCTTGCGGTCGTCGATGTCGACCGCGATGATCTTCGCCGCGCCGGCCAGCCGGGCTCCGGCGATCGCCGCGTCGCCGACGCCGCCGCAGCCGATGACGGCGACCGAGTCGCCGCGGCCGACCTGGCCGGTGTTGATGGCGGCGCCGATGCCCGCCATGACACCGCAGCCGAGCAGTCCGGCGACGGCCGGGGAGACCTCGGGGTCGACCTTGGTGCACTGGCCGGAGGCGACGAGGGTCTTCTCGGCGAAGGCGCCGATGCCGAGGGCGGGCGACAGCTCCGTGCCGTCGAGCAGCGTCATCTTCTGCTTGGCGTTGTGGGTGTCGAAGCAGTACCAGGGGCGGCCGCGCAGACAGGCGCGACACTGGCCGCACACCGCACGCCAGTTGAGGATGACGAAGTCGCCGGGGGCGACGTCCGTGACGCCCTCGCCGACCGACTCCACGACGCCCGCGGCCTCGTGGCCGAGGAGGAAGGGGAACTCGTCGTTGATGCCGCCCTGCTTGTAGTGCAGGTCGGTGTGGCAGACGCCGCATGCCTGGATCTTCACGACGGCCTCGCCGGGACCGGGGTCCGGGATCACGATCGTCTCGACCCTGACCGGCTCGTTCTTGCCCGGTGCGATGACCGCTTGCACCTGCTGTGCCATAACCGTGCTCTCCCTGCTCCCGCGCTTCGCGAAGATCGATCGCGGACCACCGTACGCCTTGGGAGACCCGCTACGGAGCGAGCACGTCCAGTTCGTGCAGGGCGCCGACGGCGATCTCCTTGGTGATCCGTTCGGCGGCCTCCGGGTCGCCCTCGCGGACCGCCTCGGCGAGCCGGACGTGCAGGGTGACGGCGGCCGGGTCGGGGTCCTCGAACATGACCTGGTGGTGGGTGCGGCCCGCGAGCACCTCGGCGACGACGTCCCCGAGCCGGGCGAACATCTCGTTGCCGGAGGCGTTGAGGACGATGCGATGGAAGGCGATGTCGTGTTCGAGGTAGCCCTCCAACTGCTGGCCGCGCGAGGTGGCGACCATGCCGAGGGCGCGTTCGGTGAGCTCGGCGCACTGTTCGGCGGTGGCGTGGCGGGCGGCGAGGCCCGCGGCGACGGGTTCGATCGCGGAGCGCAGCACGGTGAGGGAGCGCAGCTGGCGGGGGCGGTCGGCGCCGGCGAGGCGCCAGCGGATGACCTGGGGGTCGTAGACGTTCCAGGTCTCGGTGGGGCGGACGGTCACGCCGACGCGGCGGCGGGATTCGACCAGGTGCATCGATTCGAGGACCCGGACCACTTCGCGGATGACCGTACGGGAGACGTCGAAGCGCTGGGCGAGCTCGTCGGTGCGCAGGACGCTGCCGGGCGGGAAGTGACCGGAGCAGATCTCCAGACCCAGGGTGTCCAGCACATGTGTATGCAGTCCCTGGCTCTGTGTGGTCATGGGTCAAGCCTACGGGGCGACCCTCGGGAACAAAAAGTACGACGTTTATGTCACAGACTCTTGAATACGTCGTACCTAATAGGTTTCAGTAGCGCGACGGACCGATGTCGAAGAAGACAGCGAGGCACCCCATGAGCACCCCCCACGTCGTCGTGGTGATGGGCGTAGCAGGAACCGGCAAGACCACGATCGGTCCCCTGCTCGCCGCCGAACTCGGCGTTCCGTACGCCGAGGGCGACGACTTCCATCCCCCGGCGAACATCGCCAAGATGTCGGCCGGCACCCCCCTGGACGACGACGACCGGTGGCCCTGGCTCGACGCCATCGGCGCGTGGGCGCACGGGCGGGCGGGGTTCGGTGGGGTCGTCTCCAGCTCCGCGCTCAAGCGGGTCTACCGGGACCGGCTGCGGGACGGGGCGCCGGACGCCGTCTTCCTGCATCTGACCGGTGACCGGGCGCTGATCGAGGAGCGGATGGCGGACCGCAAGGGCCACTTCATGCCCACCGCGCTGCTCGACTCGCAGTTCGCGACGCTGCAGCCGCTCCAGGCCGACGAGGCCGGGGTGAGCGTCGACGTGTCCGGCACCCCCGAGGAAATCACCCAGCGAGCCGTCGCCGCGCTGCGCCGGCTCGATATCTAAGGACCATCACCGTGACCAGTCTCAGCGTCGAGATGCTGGCAGCGGACGCCGCCGAACCGATCACCTCGGCAGGCAACGCTCAGTTGGGCATCGCCGTCCTGGCGGGTATCGCCGTCATCGTTCTCCTCATCACCAAGCTCCGGATGCACGCGTTCCTGGCGCTGACCATCGGTTCGCTGGCGCTCGGCTCCTTCGCCGGGGCCGCCCCGGCCGACACGATCCTCAGCTTCACCAGCGGCCTCGGCTCCACCGTCTCGGGCGTGGGCGTCCTGATCGCGCTCGGCGCCATCCTCGGCAAGCTGCTCGCCGACTCGGGCGGGGCCGACCAGGTCGTCGACACCATCCTGGCGAGGGCCAGCGGCCGGGTGATGCCCTGGGCGATGGTCCTGATCGCCTCGATCATCGGGCTGCCGCTCTTCTTCGAGGTCGGGATCGTGCTGATGATCCCGGTCGTCCTGCTCGTCGCCAAGCGCGGCAACTACTCCCTGATGCGGATCGGCATCCCCGCGCTGGCCGGGCTCTCCGTGATGCACGGGCTGATCCCGCCGCACCCCGGCCCGCTGGTCGCGATCGACGCCCTGGACGCCAACCTCGGTGTGACGCTGGCGCTCGGTGTGCTGGTCGCCATCCCGACGGTGATCATCGCCGGTCCGGTGTTCTCCCGTTACGCCGCGCGCTGGGTGGACATCAAGCCGCCGGAGAACATGATTCCGCAGCGGCCCTCCGAGGACCTGGACCGCCGTCCGAGCTTCGGCGCGACCCTGGCGACCATCCTGCTGCCGGTCGTCCTGATGCTGCTGAACGCGCTCGTCGAGATCGTCGTCGACAACCCCGAGAACGGCCTCCACAAGGTCACCATGGTCATCGGCTCGCCGCTGATCGCCCTGCTCGCGGCCGTCCTCGTCGGGATGTTCACGCTCGGCCGGGCCGCCGGGTTCACCAAGGACCGGCTGGCCGGCACGGTGGAGAAGTCCCTCGCCCCGATCGCCGGAATCCTGCTGATCGTCGGCGCGGGCGGTGGCTTCAAGCAGACGCTGATCGACGCCGGGGTGGGCCAGATGATCCTGGAGTTCTCCGAGAACTGGTCGATCCCGGCCCTGCTGCTGGGCTGGCTGATCGCCGTGGCGATCCGCCTCGCCACCGGCTCGGCCACGGTCGCCACCATCTCGGCCGCCGGTCTGGTCGCCCCGCTGGCCGCCGACATGTCGACCTCGCACGCGGCCCTGCTGGTGCTGGCCGTCGGCGCCGGTTCGCTCTTCTTCAGCCATGTGAACGACGCCGGGTTCTGGCTGGTGAAGGAGTACTTCGGCATGGACGTCGGCCAGACGGTGAAGACCTGGTCGGTAATGGAGACGATCATCTCCGTGGTGGCCATGGCCTTCATCCTGCTGCTGTCGCTGTTGCTGTAGCGCGCGGCCGCTACGTTCCGGACTCCTCAGGGGGCCGGTCGCCCGCCCGGGAGGGTGAGGGGGACCGGCCCCCTTCCGGCTGCCACAGCCGGTGTTCGGTCCGCGCCCAGTGCGGGTCGACCGACCCGGTCCGCATGCCGCGCCGCGCCTCGGGATCGGCGTACGCCATCGCGAGGTGACCGGCCAGCACGATGCCGATGGCGAGGGCCAGCCAGTCATGGACGAAGGTGGCTCCCGTGCGTACCACCAGGGGCGCGAGCGAGGTGAACCACATCAGCAGCCCGGTGCCGAGCATCACCAGGAGCGCCCCGGCGATCCCTGACGCGTAGAGCTTCTGGCCCGCGTTGAACTTGCCCGCGGGCCGTGCCGAGGCCCGGTGGTCGCGGCGGCGCACCGCCCGCAGCCAGCGCCGGTCGTGCGGCCCGAACCGGTTGAGCCGGGTCAGGTCGACGCGCAGCTCGCGGGAGGCCAGACCGAGGAGCAGGGGTACGGGGACGAGCAGGCCCGACCACTCGTGGACGGTCACCACGAGCCGGCGGCGGCCGACGAGTTCGGCGAGCTGGGGCACGTACAGGCAGGCCGCGGTCGCCACGCAGAGGAGCACGAGCCAGGACGTCGCCCGGTGCACGCGGCGCTGCGCGGGGCCGAACCGGTGCACCCGGGGGGCCGGTTCAGACGGTGGGGGTGTCGTCGCGGCCGTTGGACCGTCCGACCCAGGCGTCGACGTCATAGCCGAGCTCCTCCCAGTAGCCGGGCCGGACCGCGTCGGTGACGGTGATCCCGGAGAGCCATTTCGCCGACTTGTAGAAGTACATCGGGGCGACGTACAGGCGGACGGGACCGCCGTGCGCGTGGGTCAGGCCCCGGTCCCGCATGCGCAGGGCGACCAGCACGTCGGGGCGGCGGGCCTGGTCGAGGGTGAGGCTCTCGCTGTACGCGCCGTCGAAGCAGGTGAAGTGGACGGCCTTCGCGCCGGGGCGCACCCCGGCCGCGTCGAGGATCTCGGAGAGCCTGACGCCCTCGAAGGGGGTGTCGGGGACGCGCCAGCCGGTGACGCACTGGACGTCCCGGACCAGCCGGGTCTGCGGCAGGGCCCGCAGATCGGCCAGCGTGTACGTGGCGGGGCGCGTGACGAGTCCGCCGACGGTGAGGCGGTAGTCGGCGGGCCCCTTCTTCGGTACGGAGGAGGCGACGGAGTAGTAGCGGAACCCGCCGCCGTTGGGCAGGAGCCCCGTCAGTCCGGTCGGGTCCTTGTCGGCGAGCGCGCCGAGGCCGCTCTCCAGGCCGCGTTGGAGCAGCGGCGCGCCCGCCACGGCGGCGGCGCCCAGTCCCAGCACGGACAGGATGAGGCGGCGGCCCACGGGGGCGCCTTCGGTGTCGGTCGGGCGGTTGTCCACCCGGCCATTCGAGCACCCGCACTCCCCTGTCACCAGGGAATGCGGGTGCCCGTCATCGTTCGGTAAGACCTCGCGGTTCGGTAGGGCCTCGCGGCGCCCTCGGGGAGCGGTCAGCGGCGGGCGGACTCGCTCTCGGCCGCCTTCTCCAGCTGGAACGCCTCGTTGCCGAGGCCGATCCGGGCGTGCACCTCGGGCTTGACCGAGCGCAGCACGGCCCCGTACACCAGGCCTCCGACGAGGGCGAGGACGATCACTCCGGGCAGCAGCCAGCTCAGGGACGAGTCGGGTCCTGAGCCGACGAGGACGTCGAAGTCGCGGACGGTGAAGACGGCGATCGACAGGAGCGCGAGTCCGGCGAGGGCGGAGGCGACCAGGCGCGGTGCCTGCGCGCGGCCCGCGCCGCGCTTGACGAAGAAGGCGATGACGGCGAAGGAGGCGGCGGCCATCAGCAGGATGACGCCGAGCGCCCCGACGTTGCCCATCCAGGTGAACAGTCGCAGGACGGGAACGGTGGGGTCGCCGACCGGGTTGTCGTCGGTGAAGGCGAAGGCCAGCACGATGACGACGGAGACGGCGGTCTGGAGCAGCGAGCCGGTGCCGGGGGCGCCGCTCGCCCGGTTGGTGCGGCCGAAGCGGGCGGGCAGCAGGCCCTCGCGGCCCATCGCGAACGCGTAGCGGGCCACCACGTTGTGGAAGCTGAGGAGCGCCGCGAACATCCCGGTGACGAAGAGGATGTGCAGGACGTCGGTGAAGGTGGAGCCGAGCCGCTCCTCGGTGAGGCCGAACAGCATGCCGGGGCCCTCCTTGAGGGAGGTGTCGGCGATGGAGCCGGGTCCGGCGGCGACGGTGAGCGCCCAGGAGCTGATCGCCAGGAACAGTGCGGCGTACCCCACCGCGAGGAACATCACCCGGGACACCACGATCTGCGGGCGGCTGGTCTCCTCCGCGTACACGGGGGCCTGCTCGAAGCCGACGAACGCGGCGATGCAGAAGCAGAGCGCGGTGCCGAGCCCGGCGCCGGTGAGGGTCTCGGGGTTGAAGGCGTGCAGCGACAGGCCCTCGGGGCCCGGCTTGCTCACGGCGGCGATGTCGAAGATCACGACGAGGGCGCACTCGATGACCAGCAGGACGCCGAGCACCTTGGCATTGAGGTCGATCTTCAGCCAGCCGAGGACGCCGACGACGGCCGCCGCGACCAGGGCCGGTATCCACCACCCCAGCTCGATGTCGAGGTACGTGGCGAAGATGCCGGAGACCTCGAAGCCGAGGATCCCGTAGATGCCGACCTGCATCGCGCTGTACGCCACCAGCGCCACGAGCGAGGCGCCGGCGCCGGCGGTCGGGCCGAGCCCGCGGGCGATGTACGCGTAGAACGCGCCGGCGTTGTGGACGTGCCGGCTCATCTCCGCGTAACCGACGCTGAACAGCATCAGGACGATGCCCAGGATGATGTAGAGCAGCGGCTGGCCGACGATGCCCATCACACCGAAGACCGTGGGCATCACCCCGGCGACCACCATCAGGGGGGCGCTGGCCGCGACCACGGACAGCAGGAGGCCGGGGGTGCCGAGCCGGTTCGCGCGCAGGGCGCGTTCCTCGCCCTTGTAGGTGTTGATCCCGCCGGTATCGGCCGTTCCCCTCGTGGTGCCGGTCTCACTGGAAAATGAACTGCCGGTCGACATGGCGGGGTTGGTCCTTTCTTCGTGGCGAGCGGGGTGGGGTGGTGCGGTGGTGTCCTTCGTGCTTCGGTTCGTGCTTCGGTTCGTGCTTCACGCGGTGCCGAGCGCGTAGGTGCGCGCGGCGGTGAACGCGGCGTGGGGCTCCCGGCCGGAGTACGACCAGGGCGCGGCGGTGGCGTACGGCCCGATCCGGTGGAAGAGGGCGGCGGCCTCGGCGGGCCGGCCCTCGCAGACCTTGGCGTGCGCCAGGAAGTTCAGGTCGAGGTGGTGGCGCGGGTGGTCGTCGCGCTCCCATTCCAGCCACCAGTCGAAGGCGGCCTTCATCACCTGGCGGGCCCGGCGTCCGGACCAGTGCTCGGAGGCCGCCGGGTCGTCGGGCTCGATGCCGGCGGCGACCAGGACGCGGTAGCGCTCGGCGTGGGCGACGACCGGGAGCACGGCCAGCGGGGAGTCGGCGGGGGCCAGTTCGGCGGCCCAGGCGGCGAAGTCGTACACCTCGTGGAGGGGGTCGTGGCCGTCGGCGGGGTTGCTCTCGGCCAGCAGGGCGGTCATCACGTGGTGGGCGTGGTGGTGGTCCGGATGGCGGGAGCGCACCTCCTCGAAGAGCCGGCCGGTCTCGTCCGATCCGTCGTCGCGGCCCCGGTCCAGGAGGAGCAGCGCGAGCCAGGGGGTGGGGTCGTCGGGGGTGAGGCGGGCGGCGGCCAGGCAGGCTTCCCGGGCGCGGGCGGCGTCGTTCGGCTTGGCCTTGGGCCGCAGGGCGCGGGCGACCCGGGCGCAGCCGAGCAGGGTGGCGGCATCCGCGCTCTCGGGTTCCACCAGCAGCCAGTCGCCGGCCCAGTCCACGGCGGACGAGGTCTCGGCGAGGGCCAGCAGGCGGTGGGCGCGGCGGTCCCAGTCCCGTCCGGTGTCCACCAGCAGGGTGCGCGCCTCGGACCATCTGCCCTGGGTGAACCGGCCGCGTGCGGCAATGAGTTCGTCGTCGTCGAGCGCTGGGTCGAAGACGTGGTCCGAGCGGCTGCCTCGACGGCGGGAGCGGCCCAGGGGCGGCGGAGGCGGGGGCATGCCGCAGGCTTCTTTCGATGCGGTGTGCGAGCAGATGATCGCGCACAGCAAAGCGGTAGGCAATGCTCCACGTCAAGGGGCGTTGTCCGGCAACTGCTCAGGCTTACCGGCCAGTTGGCTGGAACTGGTCGAACCCGTGGAGACATCGGCGCAGCGTGCGGACGGGGCGGGCGGGCCGGGGTGACGCCTGACACACTGGGCGCATGGAACCTCGCGAACCCCTCAGCCCCTTCCTCCTCGCCTTTCCCGGGCCGTTGCGCGATCAGCTGGTGGCGGCGGTCCTCTCCGGCGAGAAGGTGTCCACGACCGGGCTGCTGTGCGAATACGAGCTGGAGCAGGAGGAGTTGCCTCCGGTGGGCGAACGCTCCGCGCTGATCGACTCGGACGGCCGGGAGGTCGCGGTCATCGAGATGACCGAGGTACGGGTGCTGCCGCTGGGGGCCGTCGATCTGCAGCACGCGCTGGACGAGGGCGAGGGGTACGCCTCGGTGGCGGAGTGGCGGGCGGGGCACGAGGCGTTCTGGCACGGGGCGGAGATGCGGGAAGCGATGGGGGATCCGTCGTTCACGGTGCACGACGGGACGATGATTGTGGCTGAGCGGTTTCGGGTGGTCGAGCGGCTGATCTGACTTTCGGGGCTCTGCCCCGGGCCCCGCTCCTCAATCGCCGGAGGGGCTTGAAATGCCCGCCGGAGGGGCTTGAGGAGCGGCCGGAGGGGCTTGAAGGCCGGCCGGAGGGGCTGTCAGGCGACCGCTTCCGCCGCTGCCCTACCTGCCGCTCGGCCCGAGAAGATGCAGCCGCCGAGGAACGTGCCCTCCAGGGAGCGGTAGCCGTGGACTCCGCCGCCGCCGAAGCCCGCCGCCTCGCCCGCCGCGTACAGGCCCGGGAGCGGGGTGCCCTCGGCGGTCAGGACGCGGGAGGACAGGTCCGTCTCCAGGCCGCCCAGCGACTTGCGGGTGAGGATGTTGAGGCGGACGGCGATCAGCGGGCCCGCCGCCGGGTCCAGGATCCGGTGCGGCTTCGCGGTCCGGATGAGGCGGTCGCCCAGGTAGGCGCGGGCCCCGTGGATCGCGGTGACCTGGAGGTCCTTGGTGAAGGGGTTGGCGATCTCGCGGTCGCGGGCGGTGATCTCGCGGCGCAGCTCGGCCGCGTCGATCAGGCCGTCGCCCGTCACCGCGTTCATGCCCCGGACGAGTGCGTCGAGATCCTTCTCCACGACGAAGTCAGCGCCGTGGTCCATGAACGCCTTCACCGGTGCGGGCACGTCCGCGCGGGCCCGGCCGATCACGTCGCGGACCGACTTGCCGGTCAGGTCCGGGTTCTGCTCGGAGCCGGAGAGCGCGAACTCCTTGCCGATGATGCGCTGGTTGAGCACGAACCAGGTGTAGCCGTGGCCGGAGCCCATGATGTGTTCGAGGGTGCCGAGCGTGTCGAAGCCCGGGAAGAGCGGGACGGGCAGCCGCTTGCCGCGCGCGTCCAGCCAGAGGGACGAGGGGCCCGGCAGGATCCGGATGCCGTGCTTGGCCCAGATCGGGTTCCAGTTCTCGATGCCCTCGGTGTAGTGCCACATCCGGTCGCGGTTGATGTGGTGCGCGCCCGCCTTCTCGGCGATGCCGAGCATCAGCCCGTCGACGTGCGCGGGCACCCCGGACAGCATCTTCTCGGGCGGGGTGCCGAGGCGCTCGGGCCACTGGGAGCGGACCAGGTCGTGGTTGCCGCCGATGCCGCCGGAGGTGACGATCACCGCCTGGGCCTTCAGTTCGAAGGTGTCGGTGGTCTCCCGGCTGCTCGCGGTGCCGCGCTCGGCCGCGCTGGGCTCCAGGATCTCGCCGGTGACCGTGTCGAGCGCCCCGGCGGTGCGGGCGAGGCCGGTGACGCGGTGACGGAACCTCAGCTGGACGAGCCCCTTGGCGACGCCCTCGCGGACCCGGCGTTCGAAGGGGGCGACGACGCCGGGGCCGGTGCCCCAGGTGATGTGGAAGCGGGGTACGGAGTTGCCGTGGCCCGTCGCGTCGTAGCCGCCGCGTTCCGCCCAGCCGACGACCGGGAAGATGCGCAGCCCCTGCTGGTGCAGCCAGGAACGCTTCTCACCGGCGGCGAAGTCGACGTACGCCTCGGCCCACTTGCGCGGCCAGCGGTCCTCCGTCTCGCGGTCGAAGCCGGCCGTGCCGTACCAGTCCTGGAGGGCCAGCTCCCGGCTGTCCTTGATCCGCAGCCGGCGCTGTTCGGGCGAGTCGACGAAGAAGAGGCCTCCGAAGGACCAGTGCGCCTGGCCGCCGATGGACTGCTCGGGCTCCTGGTCGAGGACGATCACGGAACGGCCGGCGTCGACCAGTTCGGCGGTGGCCACGAGCCCGGCGAGTCCTGCCCCGATCACGATCACATCAGCGTCGTACGCCATGGGTTCCATCCTGTTCGGGTGGCTCAGGGGTGGCTTCGGAGGCGGGAGAAACGTTCAAGTTACCCGTGCGTCAGATCTTGGGTACCGGCCGGGGCCACGTCAACCGTCCGGGTGCGGTTGGATGAAACGTATGACGCCCTCTGACGAGATTCTGGACATCGTCGACGAGAACGACGAGGTCATCGGGCAGGCCCCGCGCGGCGAGGCGACCGCGCGGGGACTGCGCCACCGCTGCGTGTTCATCGAGGCGCGCGACGCCGAGGGGCGGATCTTCGTCCATCGGCGTACGCCCACGAAGCTGGTCTTCCCCTCGCACTACGACATGTTCGTCGGCGGGGTGGTGGGCGCGGGCGAGTCCTACGACGAGGCGGCGCTGCGCGAGGCGGAGGAGGAGCTGGGGGTCTCGGGGCTGCCGCAGCCCGAACCGCTGTTCCGGTTCCTGTACAGCGGCGCCGAGCACACCTGGTGGTCCGCCGTCTACCAGGTGCGGTGCGAGCTGCCGGTGGCCCCGCAGGTGGAGGAGGTCGCCTGGCACACGTTCCTGGACGAGAAGGAGCTGGAGGAGCGTCTCGGTGAGTGGCCGTGGGTGCCGGACGGGGTGGAGGCGTACCGGCGGCTGCAGCGGTTCCGGGCGCTCTGACCTCGTAAGGTGCCCTGTGTGAACAAGATCGCGCAGAGCGTACGGCTGTGGTTCGCGCCGCAGCGCATCCGGGAGGAGGGGGACACCCCCGACTACCGGTTCTCGCTGGCCAACGAGCGGACGTTCCTCGCCTGGATCCGGACGGCTCTGGCCCTGATCGGCGGGGGTTTCGCCGTCGATCAGTTCCTGCCGGAACTGGTGTGGGGCGTCCGGGCCGGGCTCGCGCTCGGGCTGCTGGCCGCCGGGGTGCTCTGTGCGCTGCGGGCGGTCAACCACTGGGTGCGGTGCGAGCGGGCGATGCGGCGGGGCGAGGACCTGCCGGTGTCCCGGTTCCCGACGCTGCTGAGTCTCGTGGTCGCCGTCGTCGCGGTGGCGATGGTGGTGGTGGTCCTCTTCGGCTGGGAGGGCGTGTGACGGCGGTGGTGGACCGGGATCCCGGGCTGCAGCCCGAGCGGACGCGGCTGGCCTGGCGGCGTACGACGCTGTCCGCCACGGTCGTCGCGCTGCTCGCGGGGCGGCAGGCGCTGCACAGCGGGGCGACACCGGCCGCGCTGATCGCGGTGGCGCTGAGCGCGGCGGCCTGGCTGGGGTTCCTGCTGGTGGCCCACCTCCGGATGGTGCGGATGGGGGTGGCACGGCCGGAGCCCCTCGCGCCGCGCGCCGCGCTGGCGGCGACGCTGTGCACGGTGGCGCTGGCGGTGTTCGCGGCGGCGATGCTGTTCTGAGCGCGGCGTGCGGGTGGACCGGGACGGCCGGCGCGCCTTGCCGGTGGAGCGGGACCGTTCAGGCGTCCCAGTCCACCGTCACCACGATCTTGCCGCGGGTCCGCCCCTCCTGGTTGAGCCGGTAGGCGTCGGCGGCCTGTTCCAGCGGGAACACCCGGTCCACGTGGACGGTGACGATGCCCCGCTCGGCCAGTTCCGCGACCTGGGCCAGGTCGTTCGCGTCGGGGCGCACGAAGGCGTAGCGGCCGCCGTAGGAGAAGACCTCGCTGTCCGCGATGGAGGCGAGCCGGCCGCCCGGGGCGAGGGTGTCGGCGGAGGCGCGCAGCGCGTCGCCGCCCACCGTGTCGAAGGAGGCGTCGAAGCCGTCCGGGACCAGTTCGCGCAGCCGGTCGACGAGGCCCTCGCCGTACTCCACGGGCTCCGCGCCGAGGCTGCGCAGGTGCTCGTGGTTGCGGGGGCTCGCGGTGCCGATCACCCGGCAGCCGGTGTGCCGGGCGATCTGGACGGCGAGCGATCCGACGCCGCCGGCCGCCGCGTGGACCAGGACGGTGTCGCCTTCGCGGACCTTCAGGGTGCGGTGCAGCACCTGGTACGCGGTCAGCCCGGCCAGCGGCAGTCCCGCGGCCTCCTCGAAGCTCAGGCTCAGGGGCTTGCGGGCGAGGGTGCGCACGGGGGCGGCGACGTACTCGGCGAACGTACCGCGCGAGAGGAAGTCCTCGCGTACGTAGCCGATGACCTCGTCGCCGACCGCGAACTCGTCGACGGCGACGCCCGGTTGCACGACGACCCCGGAGACGTCCCAGCCGGGGATCACCGGGAAGACGGCTTCGAGGCCCCCTTGGAGGTAGCCCTCGCGGGCCTTCCAGTCGACCGGGTTGACGGCGGCGGCCCGCACCTTCACCAGGACCGAGTCAGGGCCGACCTTGGGGTCGGGCCGCTCGCCGTACTCCATGACGTCGGCGGAGCCGTACGCGCTGTAGCTGATCGCCTTCATCCCTCGACCTTCCGTGCAGGTCAGGGTCGCCGCAACTCAGGGCCGCATCTCCGTGAGCGGCGGCAGCAGGTTCTTCCACCAGCGCCAGTGCCTCGGCGTCGTCGCCGCAGAGCGGGACGGTCGTCGGGGTGCGGCCTTCGGGCCTGGGTGCGGCCCAGAGGTGGGCCGGAAAGGCGGGCCGGTGGTTACCGTGCGGTGCCCGCCGGTCCGGCGGGAAGAGGTGCGGGAAGAGGTGGGGACGGGGACATGGAGCGGGTGCTCGCGGACTGCCGGGCCAGGCTCGGCTTCGATCTGCTGGCCAACACCTGGAACGCCGTGGTGATCTGCGCGCCGGCGCCGGAACCGCGCCGCTTCCGGGACCTGCGGGCCGGGATCGGCTCCATCAGCGCCAAGGTGCTGACCGAGACGCTGCGCAGGCTGGAGGCGTACGCGCTGGTCGAGCGCCGGGCGGCGGACGATTCCGGCACGCACGTCGCCTACGCGCTCACGCCGCTCGGCCGCACGCTGCTGGAGCCGATCGAGGCGCTGGGCCGTTGGTCGGCGCAGCACGGCGAGGCGTTCGCCGCCGCGCAGAAGTGGGACGAGGAGGAGCCGGCCTAGACGGTGTCACCCGTTGCCGGCGCCCTCACCAGCGCGGGATCGCCGGTGTCGTCCACTGCGGGTCGGCGGCGCGCATCGCCGCCGCGTCGTCGCGCTCGCGGTAGGTCCCGTCGTCCTCCAGCCAGCGCCGGTGCAGGGCGGCCAGCCGGTCGCGGTCCAGTTCGACGCCGAGGCCGGGGGCGTCGGAGACGGTCAGCCGGCCGTCGGTGAAGGTGTGGCGCTCGGTGATGACGTCCTCGGTCTGCCAGGGGTAGTGGCTGTCGCAGGCGTACGCGAGGTCGGGCACCGTGGCGGCGACGTGGGTCATCGCGGCGAGGCTGATGCCGAGGTGGGTGTTGGAGTGCATGGAGAGTCCGACGCCGAACGTGCGGCAGATGCCCGCCAGTTCCCGGGTGCGGTGCAGTCCGCCCCAGTAGTGGTGGTCGCTCAGGACGATCTGGACGGCGTCGCGGGCGAAGGCGTCGGGGAGCTCGGCGAGGGTGGTGACGCACATGTTGGTGGCGAGCGGGACGTCGGTGGAGGCGGCGACGGCGGCCATGCCGTCGGTGCCGCTGGTGGGGTCCTCCAGGTATTCGAGGACGTCCTTCAGTTGGCCGGCGACGTACAGCGAGGTGGGCACCGACCAGGCGCCGTTGGGGTCCAGGCGCAGCGGGCGGCCCGGGAACGCCTCGGCGAGGGCGCGGATCGCGGCGATCTCCCGGTCGGGCTCGAAGACACCGCCCTTGAGCTTGAAGGAGCCGAAGCCGTAGGTGTCGGCGAAGCGCCGGGCCTGGGCGACGACGCCGGCCGGGTCGAGCGCCGCACCCCAGTCGTCGGCCTCGCCGGGAACCGGGTGGGCGGCCCAGCGGTAGAAGAGGTACGCGCTGTACTCGACGGAGTCGCGGACCTTGCCGCCGAGCAGCGCGTGCACCGGAAGGCCCCGCGCCTTGCCCAGGGCGTCCAGGCAGGCGACCTCGAAGGCGGAGACGACCGAGAGCCGGATCTTCTCGGCGTTCCTGACTCCGCGCAGTCCCCCGGCGTCGACCCGGTCGTCGGCCGCGTGCGATGTGCCGCACACCTCCTCGGCCAGGGCGAACAGCCCGTTCAGATCGGTGACCGCCCGGCCGGGGAGCGCCTCGGCGAGGGAACGGGCGGGCTCCAGGTAGGCGCCGTCGCCGTACGTCTCCCCCACGCCGGTCGTTCCGCCCCGGGTGACGACCTCCACGATCAGGCGCGGGGTGTACGGCTGGTGGACGCCCTGGGTGTTCAGCAGGGGCGGGTCGGCCACGAGGATCGGGGTGAGCCGGACGTCTTCGATCACCAGATCATCTGTATGCATACATGAACTCTATTCAAGGATGGATATCACCACCAGGGTCGCGACGGACTTCCCGGCCGCCGGTTCCGGGGAGACACTGGACGACATACCGACTGGTCGGCATCATGGTTCCCGATCGTTCTGTCCCCCCGGAGGTGCGCACCATGAGCCCAGTCCCCCCACCAGGTCTCGACCCGGAGCTGCTGCGTGGCCATCTCGACCGCGAGCGGCCGGGGCTGGTGAGCGGACCCCTCGAAGCGCGGCTGATCGAGGGCGGCCGCTCGAACCTGACGTACGTCGTCGGCGACGGGACGGGACAGTGGGTGGTGCGCAGACCTCCGCTCGGCCATGTGCTGGCCACCGCGCACGACATGGCGCGCGAGCACCGCGTGATCAGCGGCCTGCACCCCACCCCCGTCCCCGTGCCGGAGCCGCTGCTGCTCTGCGAGGACGACACGGTGATCGGCTCGCCGTTCTATGTCATGGAGTACGTCGAGGGCACCCCGTACCGCACCGCCGAGCAGCTCGCCCCGCTGGGCCCCGAGCGCACCCGGGCGGCGGTCCTCGGGCTCGTCGACACCCTCGTCGACCTGCACGCCGTGGATCCCGAGGCGGTGGGACTCGGGGACTTCGGACGCCCTGACGGCTTCCTGGACCGGCAGCTGCGGCGCTGGGGCAAGCAGCTGGACGCCTCCCGCAACCGCGACCTGGCGGGCATCGACGAGCTGCACGCCTCCCTCGGCCGCGAGCTGCCCGCCTCCCCCGCGCCCACCGTCGTCCACGGCGACTACCGCCTGGACAACGTGCTGCTCGGCGACGACGACCGGATCAAGGCCGTCCTGGACTGGGAGATGTCCACGCTCGGCGATCCGCTGACCGACCTCGGGCTGCTCGTGATGTACAGCTCCGACCTCGGCCTGCCGAAGTCGCCGGTCTCCACCACCAGCGGCGCGCCCGGGCACCCGTCCCCCGCCGAGCTGATCGAGCGCTACGCGGCCCGTTCGGGCCGGGACGCCTCCGCCATCTCCTGGTACACCGCGTTCGCGTGGTTCAAGCTCGCCGTGATCCTGGAGGGCATCCACTACCGCTACACGCTCGGCCAGACCGTCGGCGCGGGCTTCGACCGGATCGGCGATCTCGTCCCGGTCTTCATCGAGCACGGCCTCACCACCCTCCAGGAAGGCTGAACCCCCATGGACTTCGCATTCGACGCCCGTACCGAGGAGCTGCGGAGCAGGCTGCTCGCGTTCATGGACGAGCACGTGTATCCGGCCGAGGAGGTCGCCGAGGAGCAGCGGGCGCGGCTCGCCTCGCCGTGGGACACCCCGGCGGTGGTGGATGAGCTGAAGGCCGAGGCGCGGCGGCAGGGGCTGTGGAACCTCTTCCTGCCCGACGCGGAGTACGGGGCCGGGCTGACGAACCTCCAGTACGCCCCGCTCGCGGAGATCACCGGACGCTCCCCGCATCTCGCGCCGACCGCGCTGAACTGCGCGGCCCCGGACACCGGGAACATGGAGGTGCTGTTCCAGTTCGCCACCGACGGGCAGAAGAAGCAGTGGCTGGAGCCGCTGCTCGCCGGGGAGATCCGCTCGGCGTTCGCGATGACGGAGCCGGACGTGGCGTCCTCGGACGCGACGAACATCGAGACCAGGATCGTCCGCGACGGCGATGACTATGTCATCAACGGGCGCAAGTGGTACATCTCCGGGGCGATGAACCCCGACTGCGCGGTCTTCATCGTGATGGGCAAGACCGATCCGGATGGCGAGGACATCCGCCGCCAGCAGTCGATGATCCTGGTCCCCCGCGACACCCCGGGCCTCGAAGTGCGGCGCGCCATGCAGGTGTACGGGTACGAGGACCACGCGCACGGCGGTCACGCCGAGGTGGTCTTCCACGACGTCCGGGTGCCCGCGGCGAACCTGATCGGCGAGGAGGGCGGCGGTTTCGCCATCGCGCAGGCGCGGCTGGGTCCGGGCCGGATCCACCACTGCATGCGGCTGATCGGGATGGCGGAGCGGGCCATCGAGCTGATGTGCCGGCGTGCGGTGGCCCGTACGGCGTTCGGCAAGCCACTCGCCCAGCAGGGCGTCGTGCAGAACTGGATCGCGGACGCCCGGGTCACGGTGGAGCAGTTGCGGCTGCTGGTGCTGAAGACGGCCTGGCTGATGGACACCGTGGGCAACAAGGGCGCGCACACCGAGATCCAGGCCATCAAGATCGCCACCCCGCGCGCGGTGGTGGACATCCTGGACTCCGCGGTGCAGCTGTACGGCGCGGGCGGGGTGAGCCAGGACTTCCCGCTGGCGGAGCTGTGGGCCTCGGCGCGGACGCTGCGGCTGGCGGACGGTCCGGACGAGGTGCACCAGCGGTCGCTGGCCCGGCGGGAGATCAAGCGGTACGTCTGACGGACGGCGTGTGGCCCCCGCGAGAACGGGGGCCACACGCGTACGCGTACGAACAGGACTCAGAAGGTGAGCTTCCAGCTGTCGATGTAGCCGGTGTCCTGACGGGCGATGTCCTGGACCCGGAGCTTCCAGGTGCCGTTGGCCACCTCACTGGAGGCGTTGACCGTGTACGTCGTGATGACGTTGTCGGCCGAGTCGCCGCTGCTGGAGTTCTTCAGCCGGTACGCGCTGCCGTCCGGCGCCAGCAGATCGACGACCAGGTCGCCGCGCCAGGTGTGCTTGATGTCGACGCCCACCTGAAGGGCGGCCGGGGCGTTGCCCGTCCGTCCGGTGACCGCGATCGACGAGGTCACCGGGGCTCCCGCGTCCGGGATGGCGACATCGTCGGCGTTGCTGAACACGCCCTCTCCGGTGGGCGGTTCGCCGCTGTCGGAGGACAGGGTCCAGATCGCGTGGGCGGCGGCGTCGCTGTTGCGGTCCAGGGCGGTGTCGTTGATGTTGCTCAGGTTGTCGCAGGACGAGTGGTAGCAGCGGTCGAAGGCCTGACCGGCCGTCCCGCCCCACTTCTGCGCCTGGGCGGCGGACTTGGTGTAGCCCGCGCCGGTGAAGAGCCCGCCGACGGGGACGCCGACGTTCTTGAACGGGGCGTGGTCGGAGCGGCCGTCGCCCTCGGTCTCGATCTCGGTGGGGATGTTCAGGCCCGCGAAGTAGTCCTTGAAGGTCTTCTCGATGACCGGGTCGTCGTCGTAGACGAAGTAGCCGGCGTTGGGCGAGCCGATCATGTCGAAGTTGAGATAGCCGGAGAGCTTCGAACGCTCGGCGGCCGGCAGGTTGTTGACGTAGTGCTTCGAGCCGATCAGGCCCAGCTCCTCCGCGCCCCACCAGGCGAACCGCAGGTGCTTGTCGGGCTGGTACCCGGCGCGGGAGACGGCGAGGGCGGTCTCCAGCACGGCGGCCGAGCCGGAGCCGTTGTCGTTGATCCCGGCGCCGGAGGAGACCGAGTCGAGGTGGGCCCCGGCCATCAGGACCTTGTTCGCGTCGCCGCCGGGCCAGTCGGCTATCAGGTTGTAGCCGGTGGCGCCGTTGGAGGTGAACTGCTGGAGCGTGGTGGTGAATCCGGCCGCGTCGAGCTCGGCCTTCACATGGTCGACGGACGCCTTGTAGCCGGGGCGGCCGTGGGCGCGGTTGCCGCCGTTGTTCGCGGCGATCGTCGAGAGCTGCGTGAGGTGGGCCTTGACGTTGGCCAGGGAGATGTCGGGCGCCGCCGCGGCGGCCGCCTCGGGGGTCGGCGCACCGGCGGCCTGAGCGCTGGGCGCGGCGGTCGCGAGGAGGGCCCCGAGGGCTACGGCGGCGACGGCCGCCGGGGATCTGCGCAGGGTGAAACGGTTCGGTCTCATTCACGGGCTCCGGATTCCGTTGGGGACTGACGGAACGTGCGGGGGGTACCCGGCCGCGCGGTGCCCGGCCGGGTCCTGGAGCTGGCTGTGCGCGATGCGAGACCGATGCTCAAGGAAGTGACCGTGCTCCGTCAAGAGCGGAAACCGGACAGAACCGTTCTATTAACGAACAGCTCCGTGCCCGTGAACCCTGGCGCCTCATCGGGAGGCAGGACATACGTCATACATCCAGACTCGCCCCGACCGGCGGAGCGGGCCAGTGGATCGCTCCGGCTCCGCCCCGCCCGTACCTCCGCGCCTACGGGCGCAGGGCCCGCAGCAGCAGGTCCGCGAGGTGGTCGGCGACCTCCTGGCGGCTGAGCGGGCCGTCCGGGCGGTACCAGGTGGAGAGGTGGTGGACCGAGCCGAAGTGGTAGTCGACGACCAGGTCGGCGGGGGTGGCGGTGGAGAACACGCCGCCGCGCTGGCCCTCCTCGATCAGGGCCCGGAAGCGCTCGTGGTAGCGGCGGCGCTCGACCCGCACCTGCTTGTTCTTCTCAGGGCTCAGGTGATGCATGGAGCGGAAGAAGATCGCCGCGTCGTCCAGGTTGTCGATGGTCGTGACGACGACGTCGGCCGCCGCGTCGCGCAGCCGCTGCTCGATGGGCGCCTCGGCGTCCGCGAAGGCGTCCAGGCGCTCCTGCTGGAGCCGCAGCACCCGGGCGTACACCTCCTGGAGCAGGTCCTCCTTGGAGCCGAAGTAGTGGTAGAGCGCCCCCTTGGTGACGCCCGCCGCCTCGACGATCTCCTGGACCGAGGTGCGGTCGTACCCGCGCTCGGCGAAGAGCCGGGTGGCGGCGGCCAGCAGCCTCTGGGGGACGGGCGTGCTGTTCTGATCCGTCGCCTTGGCCATGAGCCGCCACCTTCCTTTCGTACCGTTCGTGCGCTGTTTCGACGCCGTTCTAACGGGGGGAACGCAGTTCCCGCCTGAGGATCTTCCCACTCGCCGTCTTCGGCAGCTCGGTCAGGATCTCCACCTCGCGCGGATACTTGTACGCGGCGAGCCGTTCCTTGCAGTAAGCGCCCAGCTCGCCGGGCTCCACCGAGGCCCCCGGACGCAGGCTCACGTACGCCCGGACGCTCTCCCCCCGGTACGCGTCGGGCACGCCCACGACGGCCGCCTCGCGCACCGCCGGGTGGGTGTAGAGGACATCCTCCACCTCGCGGGGCCACACCTTGAACCCGGAGGCGTTGATCATGTCCTTCTTGCGGTCGACGACGTACAGCCAGCCCGCCGCGTCCATGAACCCGATGTCGCCGGTGCGCAGCTCGCCGTCCGGGAAAGCGGCGGCCGTGGCCTCGGGGAGGTTCCAGTAACCGGAGACGACCTGGGGGCCGCGCACCGCGATCTCGCCCTGCTCCCCGAAGGGCACCTCGCGCCCCTCCTCGTCGAGGATCCGCACGACGGTGTCGGGCCCGGGGACGCCGACGGAGAGGGTGCCCGAGACCGGGTCGACGGGGGCCTCGTGCTCGGGCGGGACCGAGGCGCAGGGGGCGGTGCACTCGGTGAGTCCGTAGCCGTTGCGGATGTACGGGCCGAAGCCCGCGCGGAACTTCTCCACCAGCGCGGGCGGCAGGGGCGCGCCGCCGGAGGAGATCACCCGGAACGAGGCGAAGTGGTCCGGGGTGACGTCCGGGTGCGCGGCCAGGGCCATGAACGCGGTGGAGGGGCCCACGGTGTAGGCGGGGCGGTGGGCGGCGAAGGCCTCCAGGACGACGCCCGCATCGAAGCGGTAGGCCAGGACGAGGGTGCCCGCGTTGGTGACGCAGGCGGCGAACTGGCAGACCATGCCGGTGATGTGGAAGAGCGGGGCGAGCGCGAAGTAGGCGGAGCCCTCGGCGATCGGATGGCCGGTGCGCTGGCGTTCGGCGTTGACCATGATGTTGCCGTGGGCGTTCATCGCGCCCTTGGGGGTGCCGCTGGTGCCGGAGGTGTAGCTGATCAGCGCCGTGTCGGCGGCCGTGAGCTCCCGGTCGGCCGGGGCGGGGTTCCCGGCGCGGGCGGCGGTCAGCAGGTCGTCCGCGAGGTCGTCGGGGCCGGGGGCGGGGAGCCGTTCGAAGCCGAGGACCCGGGGGTCGTTCACGCCCTGGAGGTCCAGCTCGCAGGCGGTGAGCACGATGGTGAGGTCCGGGGCGGCCGCGGCGGTGTCCCGCAGATACGCCTCCCACGCCCGGTCCGCGCAGATCAGCGCGGTGACCTGGGCGTCCTTGAGTACGTGGCCGACCTCGCCGGACTTGTACATCGGGTTGAGCGGGACGACGGTGGCCCCCGCCTTCCACGCGCCGAGGAGCGCGAGGACGAAGTGCGGGCTGTTCTGGAGCATGATCGCGACCCGGTCGCCCCGGCGCAGCCCCCGGGCGGCGAGGTGCCCGGCCACCGAGTCGGAGAGCTCGTCGGTCTCGCGGTAGCTCAGGCGGCCGTCGAAGTAGGCCAGGGCCGGGCGGTCCGGGGCCCGGTCCACGGCTGCCCGCCAGGCGTGCAGCACGGTCGCGGGCGGGGTGACGGGGGCCCGCTGGGCGTCACTGAGGAGGGCGAGCCACGGCTGGGCCGCGTAGAGGGAGCCGGTGGAGGCCGCGTCGTTCATGGAACCGGTGGAGGCCGCGTCGTTCGTCGAGCCGGTGGCGGCCGGGGTGGCAGGGGCCGAGGGTCCGGGGTTCAGGTCGCTCATGCGCCGCTCGCCTCCCACTTCTGCTGGAGGCGGTTCATATTGCCCATCCACCGGTCGGGATCGGCGGCGCGGGCCTGGTAGTAGCCGGCCACCTCGGGATGCGGCAGGACCAGGAAGCGGTCGTCCTCCATCGCCTCGAACAGCGCGTCGGCGACGGCGTCCGGCTCGATGGCGCCCGGGGCGAGGACCAGCTCACCGGCCGAACCCGCGGCGGTGAGCATGTCGGTGCGTACGCCCTGCGGGCAGATCGCGTGGACCTTCACGCCCCGGTGGCGGTAGGTGAGCGAGAGCCACTCGGCGAAGGCGACCGCCCCGTGCTTGGTGACGCTGTACGGGGCCGCGCCGATCATCGTCAGCAGCCCGGCGGCGGAGGCGGTGGTGACGAAACGGCCGCTGCCGCGCTCCAGCCACTCCGGAAGCAGTGCCTTGGCCGCGCGGACGTGGGCCATCACATTGACGTCCCAGGCGGCGGCCCAGACCTCCTCGTCGGCGAACACGTCGCCGGGCGAGGCCAGGCCCGCGTTGGCGCAGTACACGTCGACCGTGCCGTCCAGCGCCTCCCGGGCCGCGTCCACGATGCCCGAGGCGTCCCCGGCGACGGCGAAGCCGCCGATCTCCTTCGCGAGCGGCTCGATCCGGGCGAGGTCGAGGTCGTTGACGACGACCCGCGCTCCCCCGGCGGCGAACCTGCGGGCCAGAGCGGCTCCGATGCCCCCTCCGGCCCCTGTGACCACCACTCCGGCGCCCTGCACCGTACCCATCGCCATCCCGCCTTTCCTCTCCGGTCCCGTCCGGTCCCACCCGGCTGCACCGGCAGACTAACCGGTCGGTATGTGATCGGGGAAGGGTCGGGAACGGGCCGGACGGGGCCCTCGCGGATCGCCGGGACCGGCTGGGGGAATCGGCGCGGCCCAGGTCGTTCCGTGCGGCCCCGGCCCGCGCTAGCGTGCGTGGCCATGACAGTCGGCGCGATCATGGAGGTAGCAGAATGAGCCTGTCCCGACGTGGTGTGCTGGCCGCGGGAGGCGCTCTGGGAGCGCTCGCGGCGACGGCGGCCGGCACCGGTCCCGCCGCCGCCTCGACCGCCCCCGGACGCGGCTCCGGGCCCGGGCGCGGCCGGGTGCGTACCGGCTTCGACCGGCTGGCGGCCGACGGCTACCGGCTGCTGCGGGGCCAGAAGGTCGGCATCGTCACCAATCCGACCGGCGTCACCGCCGACGTCCGGCACATCGTCGATGTGATGCACCCGGACGCGCGGGTGAACCTGACCGCCGTGTTCGGCCCCGAGCACGGCTTCCGGGGCACCGCGCAGGCGGGCGGCTCCGAGGGGCGCTACGACGACCCGGCGACCGGGCTGCCGGTCTACGACACGTACCTCAAGAGCGGGCAGGACCTCGCGGACATCTTCACCGCCTCGGGCGTGGACACCGTCGTCTTCGACATCCAGGACGCGGGGGCCCGCTTCTACACGTACATCTGGACGCTGTACGACTGCATGGAGGCGGCCGCGCTCGCGGGCAAGCGCCTCGTCGTGCTGGACCGGCCGAACCCGGTGACCGGGCGGGCGGCGCTGGGGCCGGTGCTGGACCCGGCGTTCGCCACGTTCGTCGGCCGCCGGGAGATCGCGCAGGCGCACGGGATGACGGTGGCGGAGCTGGCCCTGTTCTTCAACGCCGAGTTCCTGCACGAGAATCCGGTGCGGCTGGACGTGGTGACGATGTCGGGGTGGCGACGCTCGGACTTCTTCGACGACACCGGGCTGCCGTGGGTGCCGCCGAGCCCGAACATGCCGACGCCCGAGACGGCTCTCGTCTACTCCGGCACCTGCCTCTTCGAGGGCACGAACCTCTCCGAGGGCCGGGGCACCACGCGCCCGTTCGAACTGCTCGGCGCGGAGGGCATCGACCACCGCTGGGCGGCCGCCGCGAACGCGCTGGAGCTGCCGGGGGTGGCCTTCCGCGAGGCGTACTTCGCCCCGGTGTTCTCCAAGTTCGAGGGGAAGACGGTGGGCGGGGTGCAGATCCACGTCCAGGACCGGGAGGTCTTCGACCCGGTCCGCACCGGGATCGCCCTGCTGGTGACGGCGAAGCAGACGTGGAGCGGCTTCGCCTGGCGGCCGGACAACTGGATCGACAAGCTCACCGGGAACACCCGGGTCCGCACGATGATCGACGCGGGCGCGGACACCGACGAGGTCGTACGGGCGTGGCAGCGGGACCTGTCGGCGTTCCGGGCGAAGCGGCGGAGGTATCTGCGGTACGAGGGATAGCGCCTCGGGTCAGGCTGCCGTGAGGTCCAGGTCGCCGAGGTATTCGCCGTCGTCGGTGAGGCCCCGCTTGCGGTAGCCGAGCCGGAGATAGAACTCCTCGGGGCCGCCCTCGCCGGGCTTCCAGGTCACGGTCCCGACCGTCCCGCCGCGCCGGCGGATCTCCTCGTTGACCGCTCCGACGGCGAACCGCCCGTAGCCCCGGCCCTGCTCACCGGCGGCGATGGCGAGCCGCCAGAGTCCGGAGCGGGGCGGGGCGTCCGGCACCGCTGCGTCGAAGTCGAACGGCAGGTCGAAGTACGCCATCACGAAGCCGACGGCGCGCCCACCGTCACAGATCAGCCGGGGCCAGGCGAGGTCGGGATGCACATAGGCCTCGGCCAGGGACTGCGCGACCGGGGCGACGAACCTGCGCTGCTCGGGTGCGACTTCCAGCCGACAGGCGTCGAGCACATTGTCGGCGGTGATCTTTTCCAGGCGCGGGCGAGCTGCTGTCATGGGGGAACCCAACCGCACGGGACCGTGCCGCCGCCATCGGTTTTCGCCACCCGTGCGAGGACCGCACGCCCTCGCACCACCCGCCCGTGCGCCGTTCCGCTTCCGCCCGTGACACCCGGTCCCACATGGGGCGTCTCGGCCAATGGACGGATTTCATCTTTCGATGGAGCCGAAACGGGCAGGCGTACGTCCATTCCTTGACGTCCAAGGACGAGCGACGGAGGTGGCGGTGTCATGGCCGGTTTCCGGAGTCTTGCGAGACAGGTCCGCGATCCGCTGGGTGATCTGGCCCTGCGGCGGTACTCACTGCGCAAGTGTTTGGAGAGGTTCGCCCCGTACGGACACCGGGCGACCTGGGACCATCTGTGCGCCCGGCACGGGATCGATCCCGAGGACCGGGCGCCCGATCCGGTGCGCCTGTTGGGCGCGCTGGACGAGCTGGAGGAGGCGCGGGCCGTCTGGCTCGCGTACGAGGCGGGGTTCGCCGAGCGGCGGCGGCGCGAGAAGCACGCGGGACTGCGGCGGCCCGGTGCGTTCGACGACTGGCACCGCCGGACCTGGGGCGGCCATGGGGTGGCCCGCTGCTCCGACCCGGGCGTCCATCCGACCGAGCCGCTCGCCGAGGTCCTGCGCCGGCTGATCGCGGCGCTCGGCTCCGGCCCCGGCTCCGCCTGCCCGGTCTGCGCGGGCACCGGCATCGAGTGGCGGCAGGAACGGGGCGACGAGCCGTGGGCGGGCCCGGTGTGCACGGGCTGCGGGATCGTGGTGCCGCAGCCGGCCCTCACCGACCGCACGCTGGCCAGGGCCCGGCTGCCACGGCACCGCCGGAGGCCGGCCGCGCAGGCGGCGTGAGGCCCCGGGCCCCGCGCGGGGGACTACGCGCACCCCGATGGCTCTATGCAGTCCGGTGACTGCTCGCGCTCGTCCGATGACCGCTTGCGCCCCGGCGACCGCTTGCGCTCGGGCGGCTGCTTGCGCTCCGGCGACTGCTTGCGCTCGGGCATCAGACGGGAACCGGTGATGCGCTCGCCGTTGATGTCGTCGGGGTTGGACAGCACGCAGGTCTCCAGTGACAGACAGCCGCATCCGATGCAGTCGGTCAGATGGTCGCGCAAGCGCTGCAACTGCCCGATGCGCTCGTCCAGTTCCTTGCGCCAGACCTCGGAGAGGCGGGCCCAGTCCTCGCGGTTGGGCGTGCGCTCCTCGGGCAGTTCGGCGAGCGCGTCCCGGATCGTGGCCAGCGGGATGCCGACGCGCTGGGCCGCCCGGACGAAGGCGACCCGGCGCAGCGCGTCCCGCGAGTAGCGGCGCTGATTGCCGCTGGTGCGGGTGGAGCTGATCAAGCCCTTGGACTCGTAGAAGTGCAGGGCCGAGACGGCGGCGCCGCTGCGCGCCGAGAGCTGGCCGACCGAGAGTTCGTGGAGTGTCTTCGGGATCTGTGGCACCCCTCAAACCTACTGCCATGTCGTTGACAGGAACGCGCCGCACAACGATGCTGAGCAAGCGCTTAGACATCGCGCCGGATGGTGCGTCGAGCCGGAAGGCAGGGACCGGGAACATGGCAGAGCCGAGGATCTTCACGTCCGCGCAGGAGCTGCGGGACGGGGTGGGCGAGCAGCTGGGACACAGCGACTGGCTGGAGATCGAGCAGAAGAGGATCGACCTGTTCGCCGATGCGACCGGCGACCACCAGTGGATCCACGTGGACCCGGAGCGGGCGAAGGACGGGCCGTTCGGCACGACCATCGCGCACGGCTATCTGACGCTCTCGCTGCTCCCCGCGCTGGTGCCGCAGGTGATGCGGGTCGAGGGCATGAAGATGGGCATCAACTACGGGACCAACAAGGTCCGCTTCCCCTCGACCGTCCCGGTCGGCTCACGGCTGCGGGCCACGGCGGTGCTTCGCAGCGTCGATGAGGTGGGCGGCGGCGTGCAGGTCACGGCGGTCGTCACGGTCGAGCGCGAGGGCAGCGAGAAGCCTGCGTGCGTGGCCGAGTCGGTGTCGCGCTACTACTTCTGACCCGCGCCGTACTTCTGACCCACGCAGTACTTCCGGCCCGCGCCGCGGAAGGTCCGGAGGCGCTCACACGCTCAGCGCCTCCCGGACCGTCTTCTCGGCACCCGTACCTCCCTCGCCCGACGATGTGACCCGGCCCGCCTCCAGGACGTAGTAGCGCTCCGCCGCCCGCATGGCGAAGCCGACGTGCTGTTCGACGAGGAGGACGCTGAGGCCGCCGCGCGCGGCCAGGGAGAGGATCGTGGCCTCGATCTCGGCGACGACGGAGGGCTGGATGCCCTCGGTCGGTTCGTCGAGGAGCAGGAGCCGGGGGCGGGTGACGAGGGCGCGGGCGATGGCGAGCTGCTGGCGTTGGCCGCCCGAGAGGAGGCCGGCGCGGCGGTGGGCGAGTTCGCGAAGGACCGGGAAGAGGTCGAGGGCCTCGGCGATGGCCTCACGGCCGCCTCCGCGCGGCGAGCCGTCGGCGACGAGCCGGAGGTTCTCGGCGGTGGTCAGGTGGGGGAAGGACTGCTGGCCCTGGGGGACGTACGCCATGCCGCGGGCCACGCGCTGATGCGGGGCCAGGCGGGTGATGTCCTCGCCGTCGAGGAGAACGGTCCCGTGCGATGGCCTGATGAGGCCCATGGCGGTGCGCAGGAGGGTGCTTTTCCCGGCGCCGTTGTGGCCGAGGACGGCGGCGACGCTGTCGTCCGGCACGGCCACGGTCACGTCGTGCAGAACGGTGGTGCGGTCGTAGCCGGCGCGGACTTCGTGGATCTCCAGCACGGCGGTCACACCTCTTCGCGGACGGGGACGGGGGCGGGAAGGGCAGCCGACGGCTCGGGTTCGGAGGCGCGGCCGAGGTAGACCTCCTGGACCTTGGGGTCGGCCTGGACCTGGGCGACCGTGCCCTCGCTGAGCACCTTGCCCGCGTGCAGGACGCTGACGCTGCGGGCGAAGGAGCGCATGAAGTCCATGTCGTGCTCGATGACGACGACGGTGCGGTCCTCGCTGATCCGCTGGAGCAGCTCCCCGGCGGACTCGCGCTCGTCGTGGCTCATCCCGGCGACGGGCTCGTCGAGCAGCAGCAGCTTCACGTCCTGGACGAGCAGCATGCCGATCTCCAGGCTCTGCTTCTGGCCGTGGGCCAGCACCCCGGCCGGGCGGTGGCGGAGCGCGGTCAGCCCGGTGATCTCCAGCGCCTTCCCCACTGAATCAGGGACGTGCTTACGCCGCCGGAGCAGGGTCAGCGCGCTGCGGCCGGCCCCGGCAGCGATGTCGAGGTTCTGCTCGACGGTCAGCTGCTCGAAGACCGTCGCTGTCTGGAAGGTGCGGCCGATGCCCCGGCGGGCGATGCGGTGCACGGGCTCGCCGATGATCTCCGCACCGCCGAAGCGGATCGATCCGCTCGCCCGGACCAGGCCGGTGACGGCGTCGACCAGCGTCGTCTTGCCCGCGCCGTTCGGTCCGATCAGGAAGCGCAGGTCTCCCGGGTGGATGTCCAGGTCGACGCCGTCGACGGCGGTGACGCCCCCGTCGAACGTCACCCGCAGGTCGCGGACGGTCAGTCCCTCGCCGCTCATGTGGTCACTCCCTTCGTCGTCCTGACTCCATCCACGTTCCGCCGCCTGCGCAGCACCGTCCGCAGCGAGGCCAGCCCGCCGGGCAGGAAGCCGACCGCGACGACGAACAGCAGGCCCTGGAGATACGTCCACCCGGCCGGCCACGCGTCCGAGAGCGTGCTCTGTGCCCAGGCCACCGCGACCGCCCCGAGCACCGCACCCACCAGGGACGCCCGCCCGCCGACGGCCGCGCCGATGACGAAGCCGATGGAGGGCACGACCCCGATCAGCGCCGGGGAGATGATTCCCACCGCCGGCACGAACAGCGCACCGGCCAGACCCGCCATGCCGGCCGCGACCACGTACGCCACCAGCTTGACGTTGGCCGGGTTGTAGCCGAGGAAGCGCACCCGTTCCTCGGAGTCCCGTACCGCGATGAGGAGTTCGCCGTAACGGCTGACGAACAGCTGCCGGGCGAGGGCCATGAGGAGCAGCAGGGCGATCGCGATGATGACGTACACCATCCGCTGGTTGACCGGGTCGTTCAGGTCGTAGCCGAAGAAGCCCTGGAAGTCTGTGAGGCCGTTGGTGCCGCCCGTGGTGGCCTGCTGGCCGACCAGCCAGATCGCCAGCGCGGCCGCCAGCGCCTGGCTGAGGATCGCGAAGTACGCGCCCTTCACCCGGCGGCGGAAGACGAGCACGCCGAGCAGGGCCGCGACGGCCATCGGCAGCAGCACCGTCATGGCGAGCGCGAACGCCGGGTTCGCGAACGGCTGCCACCACCAGGGCAGCCCGCCCTCGGTCCCGTACAGCTGCATGAAGTCCGGCAGCGGCTGCCCCGTCGCCGCCGCGTCGGCGAGCTTGAGGTGCATCGCCATGGCGTAACCGCCGAGGCCGAAGAAGACCCCTTGCCCGAGCACCAGCAGCCCGCCCCGGCCCCAGGCGAGGCTCACGCCGACCGCGACGATCCCGTAGCAGAGGTATTTGGCCAGCAGCCCGAGCCGGAAGTCCGACAGGGCCAGGGGGGCGACGCCCACCAGCAGCACCGCGCCGAGCAGGAACGCGGCGGGTATCCGGAAACGGCTCAGGAAGGGTGTCTCCGGCGGCCCGGCCGGGAGCTCGGTGGTGGCCGGGGCGGCCGTCGGAGGTGTGCTCGTCGTCGTCATACCAGGCTCCTGGTGCGCACGGTGTACAGGCCCTGCGGTCGCCACTGCAGGAAGGCGACGATCCCCACGAGGACCACCACCTTCGCCACGCTCACGGTCGTCGAGTATTCGAGGACCGACTGCAGCAGGCCGAGCACGAACGCGGTGATGACCGCGCCCCTGAGCCGTCCGATGCCGCCGACGACCACGACCAGGAAGGCGTCCACGATGTAGTTGGTCCCCGTCGTCGGGCCGATCGGGCCGATCAGCGTCAGCGCGACCCCCGCCATCCCCGCCAGACCGGAGCCGATGAAGAACGTCGTCCGGTCCACCCGCCCCGTCGCGATGCCGGACACCTCCGCGAGGTCCCGGTTCTGCACCACCGCCCGGATCCGGCGGCCCAGCGATGTGGCCCGCAGGATCGCCGCCAGGCCGCACACGCACAGCAGCGCGAACCCGAGGATGAACAGCCGGCTGTTGGCCAGGGTCACGCCCGCGACCGACACGCTCCCCGTCAGCAGGTCCGGCGCGGTCGTCTGGACGTTCGGCGCGCCGAAGACGTCCCGCGCCAGTTGCTGGAGCATCAGCGAGACACCCCAGGTCACCAACAGCGTGTCCAGCGGGCGCGTGTACAGCCGCCGGATGAGCAGCCACTCCAGGAGCGCGCCCATCGACCCGGCCACGAGGAACGCGACCGGCAGGGCGAGGAGGAGCGATACGCCGGCGTCGCCGATCGGCTTCTGCAGCACGTACGTCGTGTAGGCGCCGGCCATGATGAACTCGCCGTGGGCCATGTTGATGACGCCCATCTGACCGAAGGTGAGGGTCAGGCCGAGGGCGATGAGGAGGAGGACGGCGCCGATACTGACGCCGGTGAAGGACTGGTTGAGGATGACCGTCACAGGTCCGCCGCCCAGTCGTAGCCCTTCAGGTACGGGTCCGGCTTGATGGGCCCGCCCGAGTTCCAGACCTCCTCGATGAGCCCGCTCGCGCTGACCTTGCCGATGCGGGCGGTCTTGTGGACGTGCTGCGTCGCACCGTCGACCGTCACCTTGCCCTCCGGCGCGTCGAACTCGATCCCGTCGGAGGCCGCCTTCACCTTCTCGACGTCGAAGGACCCCGCCTTCTCGACCATCGCCTTCCACAGGTGGACGGAGATGTACGCCGCCTCCATCGGGTCGCTGGTGGGCTTGTCCTTGCCGTACGCCGCCTGATACGCGGCGACGAACTTCTCGTTCGCCGCACCGGGCGTGGTCTGGTAGTAGTTCCAGGCCGTCAACTGCCCTTCCAGGTACTGCGTTCCGATGCTCTTGACCTCCTCCTCCGCGATGGAGACGGAGAGCACCGGCAGGCTCTTCGCGGTCAGCCCCGCGGACTTGTACTCCTTGAAGAAGGCCACGTTGCTGTCGCCGTTCAGGGTGTTGAAGACCGCGTCGGCCCCCGCGCCCTTGACCTTGTTGACGATGGTGGCGAACTCCGTGGAGCCCAGCGGCGCGTAGTCCTCGCCGAGCACCTCCATGCCGTTCGCCTTCGCGTACGTCTTGATGATCTTGTTGGCGGTGCGCGGGAAGACATAGTCGCTGCCGACGAGGTAGAGCTTGGTGAGGCCCTGCTTCTTGAGGTAGTCGAGCGCGGGCACGATCTGCTGGTTGGTGGTGGCGCCCGAGTAGAAGATGTACGGGGACTGCTCCAGGCCTTCGTACTGCACGGGGTAGAACAGCAGCGACTTGTTCCGCTCGAAGACCGGCTTCACCGCCTTGCGGCTGGCCGACGTCCAGCAGCCGAAGGTCGCGACGACCTTGGAGTCCGTGATGAGCGCCTGCGCCTTCTCGGCGAAGGTCGGCCAGTCGGACGCCCCGTCCTGGCTGACCGGTTCGAGCTTCTTGCCGAGGACGCCGCCGGCGGCGTTGATCTCCTTGACCGCGAGCAGCAGCGCGTTGTGGACGGTCACCTCGCTGATCGCCATCGTGCCGGAGAGCGAGTTCAGCAGGCCGACCTTGACGGTGTCGCCGGAGGTGTCGGCCTTGGCCCCGGCGGCCTTCGACGTGTCGCTGCCGGTCTTCGCGCCGCAGGCGCTGAGCGCGGCGCCGGCGCCGAGAGCGGACATACCGGCCAGAAGACCGCGCCTGGTGATGAGCCCGGACATGGCACTACCTCCTTGCCCCGAAGGGCGGTGCGAGCGGATTCCTCCGAGCGAGGGGAGGACGGGGAGGGAAAAGGGAGGGGAGGGGAAAGGGAGGGCCCAGCCGTTCCGGGGTGGCCTCCGGGCTGGTCTCTGAAGTGGTCCACAGCCTGCGGCGGAACTGTTTCGGATGCGTTGCGGCGCAGTTGAAGAACAGTTTCCGGCGGAAGTAATCGCGTTTCGCACTCATGTGAGTCGGCGTCAACCGGCCCAGTGGTGAACGCATTCGCGATGCGGGAATTCATTACTTCCACCGGAAAGGATCAGAATCGGCATACGACCTGCCGGGAGCGCGGTGATCGGTTGTAGGCTCCGACGCACCCCCGCCGCGGGGGCCGTGCCGACGTGAGCCCCGAGGAGTGCGATGGCGAGGCAGCCCCAGGACCTGCTCCACCTGCTGACCCGGGCCGAGCGCCTCGCGGCGCGTCGTATCCAGTCCGTGCTCGACGCGTTCAGCTGCTCGGTCGACGCATGGCGGGTCCTCGACCTGCTCTCGGGCGACGAGGGCAGGAACATGACGGCCCTCGCCGAGGACGCCGCCCTGCCCGCGCCGACCCTCACCAAGATCGTGGACCAACTCGTCGACCAGAACCTGGTGTTCCGCCGCGTCGACCCCGCCGACCGCCGCCGGGTCCTCGCCCAGCTCACCCCCCGGGGCCTGCGGCGGCGCCGGGAGGTCTCCCGCGCGGTACGGGCGGAGTGGGGACCGTCGGTCCCCGGGCTCACGGAGGACGAGGAGGATCAGCTGCTGCCGCTGCTCGGCCGGCTGTCCGGCGCGCTGGCGAGCGGCGGCGGCAGGGAAGGGGCTACAACAACCGCTGGGGAGCATCCAGTTGGGCGAGGACGGTGAAGTCCAGACCGTCGGCCTCCGCCAGATAGATGCGCTGGCGCACATGCCGCCCGTCCAGGCCGAGCAGGCCGCGCGGGCCCTCGTACCGGACGTGCTCGGCGGCCGCGCCGATGGCGGACACGTCCAGGGTGCGGGCCCGCTCGATGAGTGCCGCGAGCAGCAGCACGCCTTCGTAGCAGGACTCGCCGAGGCTGCCGGGGACCGGTGCGTCCGCGCCGAAGCGGGCCGCGTATCGCCCGTGGAAATCCATGCTGTGCCCGTCCGCGAGCGAGGCGAAGAACCCGGCCGTGCTGTAGAGGTCGACGGTCGCCCCGGGGCCGCTGCCGAGGAGCATGCTCTCGTCCATCAGCGTGCTCAGCCGCAGAGAGCGGGCGTCTAGCCCGGCCGCCGCGAACGCCCGGTTGAACCGGACCGCGTCGCTGCCCACGAGCAGCACCAGCACGGCGTCGGCGTCCGTCCGCTCGATGCGGCGCAGGACATCGGCGAAGTCGTCCGTCCCCAGCGGCAGATACGCCTCCCCGCAGACCCGCCCCCGGGACTCCCGTGCGTACCGGTGGGCCGCCCGGGCGGTGCGGCGCGGCCAGATGTAGTCGTTGCCGACGACGAACCAGCGGCGCACGTCCCGGATCCGCGCGAGCATCCGCATCGCCGGGAGCAGTTGCCCCGCGGGGGTCTCGCTGGTCATGAAGACGCCCTCGGTCCGCTCACCGCCCTCGTACAGCGCCGTGTACACATACGGCACCCGGTGCGCCACCCGAGGGGCCACCGCCTGCCGCACCGAGCTGATGTGCCATCCGGTGACCCCCTGCACCGCCCCGGCCGCCACCAGCGCCTCGACCTCCGCGGCCACCCTCGACGGCTCGGCCCCGCCGTCCACCTCGATGAGCCGCAGCTCCCGCCCGAGAACTCCGCCCGCCGCGTTGACCTCCTCCACGGCCAGCCGCGCACACGCTTCGCACCCCGGCCCGAAGATCCCCGCCGGCCCCTGCATCGGATACACCAGCGCCACATTCAGCACCGACGCGTCCACCGTGAACCACTCGGGGGGACGGAGGTGGCTCGGAGGCGGCGACATGCGCCCATGATCGCCCCACCGTGCGGCTGGGCCAAGACATCCCTCAGGGCCGGGGCGGGGCTCCGACCATCCGCAGGACGAGGTCGGCGTACAGTTCGCCGACCTCGTCGGGCGTGCGGCTGCCCTGGGCGTTGAACCAGCGGGCCACGTCGATGCAGAGGGACAGCACGGCGAGCGTGGTGCCGGGGATGTCGGGGACGTCGAACTCGCCGTCCCGCACCCCTTCGCTGATGATCCGGCGCACCACCGCGTCGCTCCTGCGCCGCAGGGCGACGATCTCGGTGCGGTGCTCCTCGCCGAGTGCGTCGAGCTCGTACTGCACGACCCGGGCGGTGGTGTGCCGCTCCGCGTGCCAGCGGACGAAGGAGCGGACGGCCCCGGCGAGCCGTTCGGCTGCCGTGCCGTCCCGGTCCGCCTCGGCGTCGAGGACGTACAGCGCCCGCTCGTGGCCGATCTTGCTGATCCGGTGGAGCAGCTCTTCCTTGGTCTTGTAGTGGATGTAGAGCGCGGCCGGGCTCATCCCGGCCCGGCCGGCGATGTCACGCGTGGTGGTCGCGTGGTACCCGCGCTCGGCGAAGGCGTCCACGGCGGCGACGAGGAGCCGCCTGGCCGCCTCGGGAGTGACCTCGCCCCACGGCGTGTCCTCGTCGCTCGTCTCCTCCGCCGTACACATCGCCCAGGCCCCTCTCGGTCAGCAGGACGAACACCATACCCCGAACCTGAGCAAGCGCTTAGGGGAGTCTTATGGGGCGGTGCGGGTTCAGAGCTTCTGGAAGGGGTCGTGCTCGGCGAGGATCTTCTCCAGCCGGGCCTGGTCGACCCGGCTGACGATCTGCCCGGCCTCCTGGCGGTCCCGGATCACCTTGGCCAGCGTGAAGCAGGACGTGACGAGGTAGAGCACGCCGATGGCGAGGAAGCCGCGCACCCAGGCGTCGGCGTCGAGGAAGAAGATACCGAAGGCGACCGCGGCGATCGCCACCATGAAGGAGGCGACGGCCTGCATGTAGAAGGCCGCGGTGCTCTGCTGCTTGACCGATGTCGTGTCACTCATGGGTTCAGCATCCGCCGACGTGGCGCAGGCCACATCCGTGCCCGTACTCAGGCCCGTACTCAGACACCCGTACGAAGTCGAGTGCGCCGATCGAAGCCCCGGGCGCCGGTCAGAACGCGGAGACGCCCGTCAGCGCGCGGCCGATGATCAGCTTCTGGATCTGGCTGGTGCCCTCGTAGAGCGTCATCACGCGGGCGTCCCGCAGCAGCTTGCCGACCGGGTACTCGTCGATGTAGCCGTAGCCGCCGAAGACCTGGAGGGCGTTGTTGGCGCAGCGGACGGCGGCCTCGGAGGCGTACAGCTTGGCCGTGGAGGCGGCGGTGGCGAACTCCTGGCCCCGGTCGATCAGATCGGCGACCCGCCAGGTGAGCAGCCGGGCGGCGTCCACGTCCACGGCGATGTCGCTGAGCAGTTCCTGGACGAGCTGGTGGCGGGCGATGGGCTTTCCGAACTGCTCGCGCTCACCGGCGTAGCGCACGGCCGCGTCCAGGGCGGCCTGCGCGATGCCGACGCAGCCCGCCGCGACCGACATGCGCCCCTTGGCGAGGGCGGACATGGCGATGGAGAAGCCCTTGCCCTCGGGGCCGAGCAGGGCGGACGCCGGTATGCGGACGTCCTGGAGGACCAGTTCGGCGGTGGCCTGGCCGCGCAGGCCGAGCTTGCCGTGGATGGTGCGGCGGGTGAGGCCGGGGGTGTCGGTGGGGACGAGGAAGGCGGAGACGCCCCGGTGGCCGGGGGTGTCGTTCGTACGCGCGAAGAGCAGGACGACATCGGCCCAGGTGCCGTTGGTGATGAACATCTTGGTGCCGTTGACGACGTAGTCACCGCCGTCACGGACGGCCCTGGTGGCGAGGTTCCCGGCGTCCGAGCCGGTGCCGGGCTCGGTGAGGCCGAAGCAGCCGATCGCCTCGCCGGAGGTGAGCCGGGGCAGCCAGGACCGCTTCTGCTCCTCGTCGCCCCAGGAGGCGATGGTCTTGGCGACCAGGCCGAGCGATACGGAGACGATGCCGCGCACGGAGGAGTCGCCGCGCCCCAGCTCCTCGGTGACCAGGCAGTAGGAGAGGTGGTCACCGCCGGAGCCGCCGTACTCCTCGGGGACGGTGAGACCGAGGAAGCCGAGGGCGCCGAGCTTGCCGACGATCGACCTGTCGACATTCTCGGCGCGGTCCCACGCGACGACATGGGGAGCGACCTCGCGGGCGACGAAGTCCTCGGCCAGCTTCCGGACGGCTTCCTGCTCCTCGCTGAGCGTCAGGTCCATCGTGCGCCACCCACTGCCTCTCCTGAGCGCCGCTCGGGCGCACTTTAATTAGCACTGCTAGTTTCTGGTTCGCAGGCCCTACTATGAGCCGCATGGCCCGACCGCGCAAGCCCCTCCTCAGCAGAGACCGCATCGTCGAGGCGGCGAGCGCGCTCGTGGACTCCGAGGGGCTCGACGCCGTCTCCACACGCCGTCTGGCGGCCGTGCTGGGGGTCAGCGGGCCCTCGCTCTACAACCACTTCCGCAACAAGGAAGAAATCCTGGACGCCGTCGCCGACGCGGTCTCCGTACAGGTCGATCTGTCGATGTTCGAGGAGTCGGACCCGCGCGACTGGCGCGAGGCGCTGCACGACTGGGCGCTGTCGTACCGGGCCGCTCTCGCCGCGCACCCGCACATCGTCCCCGTGCTGGCCCGGGGGCCCGGCCGGCGGCCGGCGGGGCTGCGGGTGGCCGACGCGGTGTTCGGGGCGATGACCGGCGCGGGCTGGCCGCCCGCCCAGGCCACCCGGATCGGGGCGCTGATGCGCTACTTCATCACCGGTTCGGCGCTGGGGTCGTTCGCCGGGGGTTTCGTCGACGACGAGACCGCCTACGACCCCGCCGACTACCCGCACCTCGGCCAGGCCCACCTGCTGGCCGACCACCGCAGCCAGGTCGACGAAGGGGCCTTCGAGACCGGGCTGCGGGCGCTGCTGGACGGGCTGGCGCTCCAGTACGAGGAGTACGCGCGGCCGGTGGGCGAGGGTGCGGCGACGGTTCGGCGGGCGCCGAACCGTTCCTGACGCACCCTGGACGTATGGACCGTTCCCCGCGACAGCGCCCCCGGCCGCACGACGCGGCGGGCGCGCGGCTCGCCGCACTGGCCGCCCTCCTCGCGGACGAGACCCGCGCCTCCTTCTGCCTGGCCCTGCTCGACGGGCGGGCCTGGACCGCCGGTGAGCTGGCCCGGTACGCCTCCGTCGCCCCGTCCACCGCCAGCGAGCACCTGGGGCGGCTGGTCGCGGGCGGACTGCTGGCCGAGGAGCGGCAGGGGCGGCACCGGTACGTCCGGCTGGCCGACGAGCGGGTCGCGCACCTGGTGGAGGAGCTGGCCTCGCACGCGGTGCCCGACGCCCCGGAGCGGCCGCGTTCGCTGCGGGCGGCGAGCGTCAGCAGTGCGCTGGCCCGGGGCCGTACCTGTTACGACCATCTCGCCGGCCGGCTCGGCATCCGGATCACGGAGGCGATGACCGCCCGGGGGCTGCTGCGGCAGGACACCGGGGTCGCGCTGACGGATGCGGGCCTGGAGTGGTTCGGCGCGCTGGGCATCACCCTGGACCGGTCCGGACGACGCCCCCTGGCCCGGGTCTGCCTTGACTGGACGGAGCGGCGGCCGCATCTCGCGGGGGCGGCGGGGGCTGCGCTGTGCGCGCATGCGCTGGCGGCGGGGTGGTGCGAGCGGGTGGGGTCGGGGCGGGCGGTGCGGGTGACTCCGGCGGGGGTGGGGGCGCTGTCGGACCGACTGGGCCTTGCCCCGGCGTCGCTGGCCGCCGCCGACACCTGACCAGCCTGTCCGGCCCGCCCTCTCAGCCCGTCCGGCGCGCTTGCGGACGGAACCCGTGCCAACCCAGCCCGTCCGGCGTTTGAGGACGGAACCGTGGCGGTGGTTCGGGGCGACCCCTCCGTGTCCGGGAAAGCACGGGTGCCGCCCGCCCGAGCACCGGTTCCGTCCTCAATCGCCGGACGGGCTGAGGTGGCGCACGGTTCCGTCCTCAAGCGCCGGACGGGCTTGAAGGGGTGGCCGGGCTCCGGCCCGAGACGACCGACGGGCTGAGGGTGGCCGTCGATTGACGGGCATTGACAATTCGGTGGGGGCCGAAGCGTTCCAGGCCTACGGTCGTGGCCATGACGACGACCCCGACACCGCTCCCCGTCTCCCCACCGGCCCACAACTGGCGCGCCACCGCCGCCGCCTGCACCACCGTCGTGCTGTGGGCCTCCGCCTTCGTCTCCATCCGCAGTGCGGGCGAGTCCTACTCCCCCGGTGCGCTCGCCCTGGGCCGGCTCCTGGCGGGCACGCTCGTGCTCGGGGCGATCCTCCTCGTACGGCGGGAGGGGCTGCCCGGGCGCGGCGCCTGGCGCGGAATCATCACCTCCGGCGTGCTCTGGTTCGGGCTCTACATGGTGGCGCTCAACTGGGGCGAGCAGGAGGTCGACGCCGGGACCGCGGCGATGCTGGTGAACATCGGGCCGATCCTGATGGCCCTGATGGGCGCCCGCATGCTCGGCGAGGGACTGCCGCGCCGCCTGCTGCTGGGCATGGGCATCTCGTTCTCGGGCGCGGTCGTCGTCGGCCTCGCGATGTCCGGGCACGGCAGCTCCTCGGTGCTGGGCGTGGCACTGTGCCTGCTGGCCGCCGTGGCGTACGCGCTGGGCGTGGTCAGCCAGAAGCCGGCGCTCGCGTACGGCTCCTCGCTGCAGATCAACACCTTCGGCTGCATGATCGGCGCCGTCGCCTGCCTGCCGTTCACCGGGGTGCTGGTCTCCGAGGCGGCCGACGCCCCCATGTCCGCCACGCTGAACATGATCTATCTGGGCGTCTTCCCGACCGCGCTGGCCTTCACCACCTGGGGCTACGCCCTGGCCCGGACCACCGCGGGCCGGATGGGCGCCACGACGTACGCGGTCCCGGCGATCGTGGTCCTCATGGCGTGGCTGCTGCTGGACGAGGTGCCGACCCTGCTCGGGGTCCTCGGCGGGCTGCTCTGCCTGGTCGGGGTGGCGGTCTCCCGGAGCCGTCAGCAGACTGGGCCCACAGGCGGAAATCCCGCTGGGCCGGTGGAGGGAAACCGTCATGACACGGAGGACCGGAGCGCGGGGCGACCGTAAGAAGGCCGGGAAGGCCGAGCAGGCCGACCGCGAGGAAGCCGGGCAGGCGGCCCGTTTCGGCGGGCCGTATCTGGACGGGTTCGGCGTGGTCGACAGCGGGGACGACGATCCGGTCCTCGTCACGCCGGAAGGTCACGCACGCGACGCCTGGCGTGAGGACTACCCGTACGACCGCAAGCTGCGCCGCCGCGACTACGACAAGGCCAAGCGGGCGCTCCAGATCGAGCTGCTGAAGCTTCAGCACTGGGTGAAGGAGCGGGACGAGCGGCTGGTGATCCTCTTCGAGGGCCGGGACGCGGCGGGCAAGGGCGGCACGATCAAGCGGTTCACCGAGCATCTCAATCCGCGGGGCGCGCGGGTGGTGGCGCTGGAGAAGCCGACCGAGCGCGAGCGCACCCAGTGGTACTTCCAGCGCTACACGGCGCATCTGCCGAGCGCCGGGGAGATCGTGCTGTTCGACCGCTCCTGGTACAACCGGGCGGGCGTGGAACGGGTGATGGGGTTCTGTACGACCCGCGAGTACCTGGAGTTCATGCACCAGACGCCGGGGTTCGAGCGGATGCTCGCCCGGGACGGCATCCACCTGGTGAAGTTCTGGTTCTCCGTCTCCCGCAACGAGCAGCGCAACCGGTTCATGATCCGGCAGATCGACCCCGTACGGCGCTGGAAGCTGAGCCCGGTCGACCTGGCCTCGCTGGACAAGTGGGACGCGTACACGGAGGCGAAGGAGCTGATGCTCTTCCACACCGACACGGCGGACGCGCCGTGGACGGTGGTGAAGAGCAACGACAAGAAGCGGGCCCGGCTGGAGGCGATGCGGCACGTCCTGGACCGCTTCGACTACCCGGGCAAGGACGTGGACGTGGTCGGGAAGCCGGACCCGTTGATCGTGGGCCCGGCCTCCCGGCTGTTCGAGGAGGGCGAGATGGACGCCCGGCTGCTGGGGCCGGTCACCTCGACGTCCCGGACCACGGACTACTAGAAGACGACGAGCGCCCGGCCGCCCTTCCCCGCGATCATGTTGTCGAAGGCGGCGGGGATGCCGTCCAGGGCGATGCGCTCGGTGACCATCATCGACAGGTCGAAGCGGCCCGCGCGGATGTGGTCGGCGAGGGCGGGCAGATCGCGGGCCGGGTCGCTGTTGCCGTAGACGCAGCCCGTCAGGGACCGGCCCCAGTGGAAGATCTCCAGGGCGTTGAAGGTGACTTCCTGGTCCTTGCCGCCGATCCCGACGACCGTGGTGCGCCCGCCGCGCCGGGTGGACTCCCAGGCGGCCCGGATGGTCGCGGGGCGGCCGACGCACTCCACGGCCACGTCCGTGCCCTGGCCGCCGGTGAGCTTGCGGATCTCGCGCGGGGTGGTGGCGGAGGCGACGACGTAGTCGGTGGCCCCGGCCTGCCGGGCCAGCTCCTCCTTGGCCGGGGAGACGTCGACCGCGATGATCCGGGACGCGCCCGCGATCCGGGCGGCCTGGAGCACGGCGAGGCCGACGCCGCCGATCCCGAAGACCACGACGCTCTCGCCCGCACGGACCTTCGCGCTGTGGTGGATCGCCCCGTATCCGGTCAGGACCGCGCAGCCGAGGAGAGCCGCGTCGGTGAGCGGGATGCCGTCGGGGGCGGGGAGCACGCAGTTGGCGGCGACGACGGTCTCCTCCGCGAAGGCCGCGACATTGAGGCCGGGGTGGAGGTCGGTGCCGTCCGCCGTACGGGCGTGGAGGTTGGCGGTGCCCTTCAGGGCGTCGGCGCAGAGCCAGACCTCGCCGATCCCGCAGTGGAAGCAGGACCCGCAGGAGGGCGCCCAGTTGAGGACCACGCCGTCGCCGGGGGCGACATGGGTGACGCCCTCGCCGACCGCCAGGACCGTACCCGCTCCCTCGTGGCCGAGGACGGCGGGCACCGGGACCCGCATGGTCCCGTTGGACAGGGACAGGTCGGAGTGGCAGACCCCGGCGGCGGCGAGTGCGATACGGACCTGGCCGGGGCCGGGCTCCGGCAGGACGATGTCGGTGATCTCCAGCGGAGCTCCGACGGCGGGCAGTACGGCGGCGCGGACCACGAACAGGCTCCTTGGTTTCGTCTCGAAGGGGTACGGAAGGGGTACGGGGGTCAGAACTGGAGCGACTTCGTCTGGAGGTACTCCGCCAGACCGTGCGGCCCCAGCTCGCGCCCCACCCCCGACTGCTTGTAACCGCCGAACGGGGCCAGTGGGTTGAAGCGGCCGCCGTTGATGTCGACCTGCCCGGTGTCCATCCGGCGGGCGAAGGCCACCGCCTCCTCGTCGTCGGCCGCCCACACGGCCCCGGCGAGCCCGTACACGGTGTCGTTGGCGATCCGCAGGGCGTCGTCCACGTCCTCGTACCGCAGGATCGAGACCACCGGGCCGAAGATCTCCTCCTGGGCGATCGTCATGTCCGGGGTGACGTCGGCGAAGACGGTCGGGCTGACGTAGTAGCCGGTCTCCAGCGGCGCGTCCGGACCGCCCGCGACCAGCCGGGCGCCCTCCTCGACGCCCTTGGCGATGTAACCGCGCACCCGGGCCTGCTGCTTGGCGTTGACGAGCGGGCCGACCCGCTCCCCGGCCACGTACTTGGTGACGGCGTTCGCCGCGAGCTCCACGGCCTCGTCGTACCGCTCGGCGTCCACCAGCATGCGGGTCCACGCGCTGCACGTCTGGCCGGAGTTGGTCATCACGTTGGCGATACCGACGTTGACCGCCTTGGCGAGGTCCGCGCCGGGCAGGATCACGTTGGCGGACTTGCCGCCCAGCTCCAGGGCGACGCGCTTGACGGCGGCTCCGGCGGTGGCGCCGATCTGCTTGCCGACGGCCGTGGAGCCGGTGAAGGAGACCAGGTCGACGTCCTCGTGGGCGGCGAGCGCCTGTCCGGCGACCGGTCCGAGGCCGGTGACGAGGTTGAAGACCCCGGGCGGCAGACCGGCCGCCTCGGTGGCCTCCGCGAAGAGCTGGGCGGTGAGCGGGGTGTCCTCGGCGGGCTTGAGGACGACGGTGCAGCCCGCGGCGAGCGCGGGGGCGACCTTGGCGACGATCTGGTGGAGCGGGTAGTTCCAGGGGGTGATCGCGCCGACCACGCCGACCGGCTCCAGCAGCACGGTGGAGTTGCCGATCCGCTCCTCGAAGGCGTGGCGGGCGGCCAGTTCGGCGTACGAGGCGGCCACCAGCACGGGCACGCCCGCGTGGACCATCTGCGACAGCGGCAGCGGTGAGCCCAGCTCGGCCGTGATCGTCTCGGCCAGCTCGTCCTTGCGGGCGGCCAGCGCGTCGGCGAGCGCGGTGAGCCGGGCGGCGCGCTCGGCGGGCGGGGTCGCGGCCCACGCGGGGAAGGCGGCGCGCGCGGCCCGCACCGCCGCGTCGACGTCCTCGGCCGTCCCCGCCGGCACCTGGGCGATGACCTGCTCGTCGGCCGGGTTCACGACCGCGATCGTGTCCTGGCCGACGGCGGGCCGCCACGCACCGTCGATGTACATCTGGTCATGGGCCTTCATGGCTGTTTCCTCCCGGACGTGCTGTGCGGAGCCGTGCTGTGCGGAGCGCCGAAGCCGTGCGGCGCGGGGCACACGTCGCACCCGCCCAAACTAGCGCCGTTAGTTTTCTGACGCCAGGGAGCCTCCCGAGACGCCGGTCACGCCGGGCGCGCACGCCCCCGGCACACGTGCCCCTGCCCGGCGGACTTGCCGGAACGGCATGATCCCTTGCCCTGACGGCCGCCGCCGGGACAAGACTGGGGCGAGCCCGCGAACCCGGACCGCCGACCGCCGTCCGCACACCGAGGAGGCACCATGACCGCCGCGCCCCGTCCCCGCCGCCGTCCCCGTCGCCGGGACACCCCGCCGCCACGGACCGGGGGCAGCGAGATCGAGGTGCTGCGCGGCTTCCTCGACTACGTACGCACCTCGGTCGCCGCGAAGGTCGAGGACGCCCCGGAACCGGAGGTCCGCACCGCCGGGGTGCCCTCGGGCACGAATCTGCTCGGCCTGCTCCACCACCTGACCTTCGTCGAGCGGTCCACCTTCCTCGGGGAACGGGTCGCCGACTGGCCCGCGACCTTCCGTGCCGCTCCCGAGGACGGTGTGGCCGAGGTCGTCGCCCGCTACCGGAAGGCGGTCGCGGAGGCGAACGACGTACTCGACACCTGCGTCGACCTCGGCGCGCCCGCACCCCGCCCACGGCCGAACGGCCCTGCGCCCAGCGCCCGTTGGGCGCTCACACACATGATCGAGGAGACCGGCCGCCACGCCGGTCACGCGGATGTCATCCGCGAGCTGATCGACGGCTCGACCGGTCGCTGACCGGGTCGCTGACCGGGGGACCCTCAGCGCCGGGGCGTGTCGTCCAGCCCGGGCACGTCCCGGGGCAGCGGGCAGATGCGGCGGCCGTAGTGGTCGAAGACGTACAGATGGGCCAGGTCCACCAGCAGCGGCACCTGCCCCCCGGTCCGCAGCCGCATATCGGGTCCGGTGCGCACGACCAGGTCGCCGGAGGGGGTGGCGGGGTGGTCGGGACCCTGGATCTCGGTGGGGTCCTCGGCCGGTTCGTCGAGGGTGACGACCGGGCCGCTGACACGGCCGGCCGGCCGCCCCCTGAGCCGTTCCAGGACGCCGACCCCACCCATCCCACCGGCTCCACCGCCGCCGGCCGCTGCCCTGCGGCGGCGGGGCATCGGCCGGGGCCGGGCGGATTCGAGGTCCGGGACGACGGCGGGCCGCGAACCGGTCCTGAGGTGGACGAGCGCCTCGTGCCCCTGGTACTCGACGTGTTCGACGATGCCGCTGAGGGCGACCTCGCCGGGCCGGGCCTGGCTGGGCGGGGCGATCCGGACCGCCTCCGAGCGCAGCCCCACGATGATCCGCCGGCCCTGCTGGATCCGGAGCAACTGGTGGTCGGGGCTGAGGGGTTCGGGCAGGGCGAGCCGCTGGCGGCCGAGGTCGATCGACATCCGGCCCTCCAGCGGGGCGTGCACGACGGCCTGGAGGAGGTTGATGCGCGGGGTGCCGATGAAGGCGGCCACGAACACGTTGTCCGGCAGCGCGTACACCTCGCGGGGAGGGCTGACCTGCTGGAGAACCCCGCCGCGCATCACGGCCACCCGGTCGCCCAGCGACATCGCCTCGGCCTGATCATGCGTCACATAGACGGTGGTGACGCCCAGTTCCTTGGTGAGCAGGGCGATCTCGGCGCGCAGATGGCTGCGCAGCTTCGCGTCGAGGTTGGAGAGCGGCTCGTCCATCAGGAACACGGAGGGCCGGCGGGAGATGGCCCGGCCCATCGCGACGCGCTGGCGCTCGCCGCCGGAGAGCTGCGCCGGGTAGCGGTCGAGGACATGGCCGATCCCGAGCATCCGGGCGGTGGCCTCGACCCGCGCGGTGTTGTCCTCGCGGGGGTTCTCCAGCTTCAGCGGAAAGCCGATGTTGGCCCGGTTGGTCATGCTCGGGTAGAGGGCGAAGTTCTGGAACACCATGGCCATGCCGCGTTCGCGCGGCGGGGTGTGGTTGGCGTACTCCCCGTCGAGGAGCAGGTCGCCCTCGGTGATCTCCTCCAGGCCCGCGATCATGCGCAGCACGGTGGACTTGCCGCAGCCGGAGGGGCCGAGCAGCACGACGAACTCGCCCGGGTCGATGGAGAGCGTGAACCGGTCGACGGCCCGCCGGTCCCGGCCGTAGGTCTTGCTGACATGGTGCAGGGAGATCGCGCGCGTCATGAGGGTCCGCCCGGAAGAAGTGGTGGCATCGCGGTGGGGAGCGGCTATGTGGGGGAAGCTAGCCCACCGGGCGGGGTGTGGGAATGACTCGCGCGAAGGTTGGGGCGTACGGGTCCGGTGGGGCCCGGTCACCCGGGGTTTTCGGCCCCGTTCCGCACGATCGGCGGTACGGGTCCACTGCCCGGCCACGTGTCCTGCGGTACGGGTCCGCTGCCCGGCCGTGTGTCCTGCGGTACGGGGGCGGGCACCGTGCCCGGCGGCGCGAGGGCGGACTCCGTGTCCAGGGGTGCCGGTGCCGGTCCCGGTGCCGGTGCCGACTCCGTACGACCCTCGCCGCGCAGTCCCAGTCCCGCCGCTCCCACCAACAGCACGCCGAGCAGCGCGAACGGGGCCGCCACCCCCACCGCGCCCGCGATCAGGCCCGCCGCCGCGGGGGCGGCGACCTGGCCGAGCCGGTTGCCGGTCAGCCGGAGGGCGAGCGCGGTGGACCGGGCCCGGGCGGGGGCGGCCCGGACCACGGTGGTCATGGACAGCGGCTGGCCGACGCCGAGACAGAAGCCGAGCACGGCCAGCATGACGGCGAGGACCGGGACGGACACGGGGAGGGCGACGCCCGCGCAGAGCAGCCCGGCGAGCAGGCAGCTGGTGGTCAGCAGGGCCCTGCGGCCCAGCAGCCGCAGCAGCGGCGTCATCACCAGCCGGCAGGCGATCGTGGCGGCGGCCCGCAGGCTGAGCAGCAGTCCGACGGTGGCCGGCGCGATGGAGCGGTGCTCGCCGACGACCGGCAGATAGGCGGTGAGGATGTCGGTGGCGGACAGCACCGCCATGCTGATGAAGATGCCGGCCGGAACGCCGCGCGCGCCCAGGATCGCCCGTACCGGGACCTTGTGGCCGGGCTTGCCGCCGGAGCCGGTCGCCCGGCGGTGCTCGATGCGCCAGAGGGAGGTGAGGGCGACCGCGCAGACCCCCGCCGAGACGAGGAGCGCGAGGGCGCTCGTACGGCCCAGAGCACCGCTGTCGGCGGAGATCAGCGCACCGGCCGCGATCGGGCCGATGAGCTGGCCGAGCGAGGCCCCGATGGTGAAGTGCCCGAAGTTGCGGTCCTGTTCGTCGGGCGCGGACTGCCGGGCCACGATCGACTGCGCGCCGATCACGAAACACAGGTGACCGAGGCCCATCACCCCGCTCCAGGCGGCCATCGCGGGCAGCGTGGAGACGATGCCGCTGAGCGCGCAGCCGCCGGAGATCAGGAGCACGCCGAGCGGCAGCAGGGGCGCGCAGCGTCCGTGGTCGGTGCGGCGGCCGAGCGGCACGGCGGCGAACAGCGGGAGCAGGGCGTACACCCCGGCGATGACGCCGACGGCCGCCTCGTCCGCGCCCAGGGCGAGGGCCCGGTAGGAGACGGCGGGCCGCGCCATCGACACCGCCCCCTGCGCGAAGGCGAAGGCGATGACGAGGCGCAGCAGCCAGCCCCTGCCGGGCCCGGTCCGTGGTTCGGGTGTCATCACATGATGCCGAAGAGGATGCCCGCCCCGAGCACCACGAGCGAGGTGAGGACGGCCCACTTGACGGTGAAGCGGGTGTGGTCGCCGAACTCGACCTTCGCCATGCCGACGAGGACGTACACGGCGGGCACGAGGGGCGAGGACATGTGCAGGGCCTGGCCGGCCAGGGAGGCGCGGGCGATCTCCAGCGGCGAGACCCCGTGGGCCGCGCCCGCCTCGGCGAGGACGGGGAGGACGCCGAAGTAGAAGCCGTCGTTGGACATGAAGTAGGTGAGCGGCAGGCTGAGCAGGCCGGTGACGATGGCCATGTGCGGGCCCATCGCCTCGGGGACCGCGCCGACGACCCAGTCGGCCATGCTCTCGACCATGCCGGTGCCGGTGAGGACCCCGGTGAAGACGGCGGCGGCGAAGACCATGCCGGAGACGTTGAGGACGTTGTCGGCGTGCGCGGCGATCCGGGCCCGCTGGTCGGGCATGTGGGGGAAGTTGACGGTGAGCGCGAGGGCCGCGCCGAGCAGGAAGAGCACCGGGATCGGCATCAGTTCCATGATCATCGCTGTCAGCAGGGCGATGGTGAGTCCGGCGTTGAACCAGTAGAGCTTCGGACGGAGCGTGGACCGGTTCGGGTCGAGGCCCTGGAACGCGTCGTCGTCCCCGTCGGCCGGGTCGGCGTCGGCGCCGGTCCCCGTACCCGTACCGCCTGTGGAGGCGGATGCGGACGCGGAGCCGGCGGTGGTGGCCTTACGAAGGCGGTCCTCGCCGCCGGTGCCGGTGCCGGCGGACACGGTCTCCGGCTCCGGCTCCGGCTTCCGGGCGAGCGCCTCGTCGAGGGTCAGCATCCCCAGGCGCTTGCGCTCCCGGCGGCCCAGCACGTACGCCAGCACGAACACGGCGAGCAGCCCCATGGCCAGCGCAGGGATCATCGGTACGAAGATCTCGGAGGCGTCCAGCTTGAGGGCGGTGGCGGCGCGGGCGGTGGGGCCGCCCCAGGGGAGGGTGTTCATGACGCCGTTGGCGGTGGCCGCGACACCGGTCATGACGACCAGGCTCATCTTCAGGCGTTTGTAGAGGGGATACATCGCCGAGACGGTGATCATGAAGGTGGTGGAGCCGTCGCCGTCCAGCGAGACGATCGCGGCGAGCACCGCCGTACCGACGACGATGCGCATCGGGTCGGCCTGGCAGAACTTCAGGATGCCCCGGACGATCGGGTCGAACAGGCCGACGTCGATCATCACGCCGAAGTAGACGATGGCGAACATCAGCATGGCGGCGGTGGGCGCGAGGTTGCCGACGCCTTCGATGACGTAGTCGCCGAGCTGCGCTCCCTGTCCGACGGCGACACAGAACAGTGCGGGGATCAGTACCAGCGCCGCGATCGGCGACATCTTCTTCGTCATGATCAGGACCAGGAAGGTCGCGATCATGGCGAAGCCGAGGATTGTCAGCATGGGGGATACCTAACGTTCATCCTTGAACTCCCACCGGTCTCGGCGGTCGGTCCGGATGACGTTAGGGGCCCTCTCTCAGCGTTAACAAGATGTTGACGTGTGAGCAATACGAGCAAAACCCCAGGTCAACGCGGTGGTGTTAGTGAGCTGGGGTGACGGAGACCGGAATGGCGTTCAGGACCGCCGTGCCGGACAGCGGGTCCAGGAGTGTGCCATCGAGCAGCTGGTTCACATTTGCCCCCGGGTGGGCGGCGGCGACCTTCATGCGGGTGCCGGGGCGGCTGTGGCCCCACCCGTGCGGCAGGCTCACCACCCCGCTGCGCACGGTGTCGGTGATCTCGGCGGGGGCCTCGATCCCGCCGCCCGACGACTCGATCCGGGCGATGGCCCCGTCCACGAGCCCCAGGCGGGCCGCGTCATCGGGGTGGATCTGGAGGGTGCAGACGTTGGACCCGCCGGTGAGCGAACCGACGTTGTGCATCCAGCTGTTGTTGGAGCGCAGATGGCGGCGGCCGACGAGGACGAGCGGGGCGGGGCGGTCGCCCAGCGCCCGGCGCAGGCGCGGCAGATCGGCGGCGATCGGCTCCGGGAGCAGTTCGATGCGGCCGGAGCGGGTGCGCAGGACGTCGGGGACGCGGGGTTGCAGCGGGCCGAGGTCGATGCCGTGCGGGTGGGCGAGGAGCTGTTCCAGCGTCAGCCCGTACGGGCCGAGGCGCAGCATGAGGTCGAGGCGGCGTTCGGGGCCGCTGTCGCCGGTGAGTTCGGCGGCCCGCTCCTCCGGGGCCCCGGCCCGGGTGAGGGCGGTGCCGATGGCCAGGTCGTCGACGGCGGAGGGCGGCGCGCCGTGCATGCCGCTCACCGCGAGGATCAGCCGGGCGTGGATCTCGCTCTCGTCCATCCGCCCGTCCTCCAGGGGCACGGCGGCGCGGGTGTAGCGGACCTGGTTGTGGATGGCGAAGGTGTTGAACGCGAAGTCGAAGTGGGCGCTCTGGGAGGGCGGCGGCGGGGGCAGGACGACATTGGCGTGCCGGGAGGTCTCGTTGAGATACGGGTCGACGCTGACCATGAAGTCGAGTCCGTCGGCGAGGGCCGCGTCCAAGCGGTCGCCGTCGGGCGCGGAGAGCACGGGGTTGGCCGCGATGACCACCAGGGCGCGGATGCGGTCCTCGCCCGGGGTCTCGATCTCCTCGGCGAGGGCGGCGACGGGCAGTTCGCCCTTGGCCTCGGGGTGCCCGGAGACCCGGCTCGACCAGCGGCCGAGCGCGAAGCCCTTGCCGGGGGCGGCGGGCCGTGGGGCGCGTGCGGTGGCGGAGAGCGGGAAGAGCGCGCCGCCGGGCCGGTCGAGGTTGCCGGTGAGGATGTTGAGGACGTCCACCAGCCAGCTGGCCAGGGTGCCGTGCTCGACGGTGCAGCTGCCGATGCGCCCGTAGACGGCGGCGGTCGGGGCGGCGGCGAGTTCCCGGGCGATGGCGGTGATGGTGGTCGCGTCCACGTCGCAGGCGGCGGCGACGGCGTCCGGGGTGAAGTCCGCGAGGGCGGCGGCGAGTTCGTCGAGCCCTTCCAGATACTCGGCGAGCGGCCCGGGGTCGGCGAGCTTCTCGTCGATGAGGGTGTGCGCGAGGGCGGCCAGCAGCAGGGCGTCCGCGCCGGGCCGGATCGCGACGTGCCGGTCGGCGAGCCGGGCGGTGCGGGTGCGGCGCGGGTCGATGACGGTGAGGGTGCCGCCGCGCCTGCGCAGGGACTTGAGCCGGCCGGGGAAGTCCGGGGCGGTGCAGAGGCTGCCGTTGGACTCCAGCGGGTTGGCGCCGATCAGGAGGAGATGGTCGGTGCGGTCGAGGTCCGGTACGGGGATGGCGTGCGCGTCACCGAAGAGCAGACCGCTGGAGACGTGCTTGGGCATCTGGTCCAGGGTGCTCGCGGTGAACACGTTGCGGGTGCGCAGGGCGGCGAGCAGCAGGGGCGGGTAGAGGGAGCCCGCCATCGTGTGCGCGTTGGGGTTGCCGAGGACCACGCCGACGGCCTGGGGCCCGTACGCCTCCGTCAGGGCCGGTATCCGCGCGGCGATCAGGTCGAACGCCTCGCTCCAGCCGGCCTCGCGCAGCTCCCCGTCGTCGCCGCGCACGAGGGGGACGCGCAGCCGGTCGGGGTCGGCGTCGAGCCCTCCGAAGGATGCGCCCTTGGGGCAGATGAAGCCCTTGCTGAAGATGTCGTCGCGGTCTCCGCGCGCACCGGTGACGGTGGTCCCCTCGATGGTGAGGGTGAGGCCGCAGGTGGCCTCGCAGAGAGGGCAGATACGGGGCGCGGTGCGGGAGTCGTGGGACATGGGCCCTCCCCGGGCGGCGGCGGTGGCACGACGACGTCGGCAACATGGGCCGGGCGGGCGTGGAGCCCCGGCCCGGCCGAGCATACCGACCGGTACGCACGGTGGGGAGGTGTTGCGCGGAGGAGAAGACGGAGGAGAAGACGGACCGGGCCCCGGGACAGAGGGGCGCCGCTCAGTCGAGCGTCTGGGCGAGATAGGACCTGACCAGGGTCCGGGTCTCGGCGACGATGGCCGCGTCCCCCGACGGTTCCGTACGGAAGGCGAGCTGGAGCAGCGCGTCGGCGGCCTCGACGCTCACCAGGATGGCCCGGGACAGCCCTTCGTCGGGCCGGCGGCCGAGGTGGCCGGCGAGCAGGACGGAGAGCCGGTCCGCCAGCCGCCGGTTGGCGTCGTCCGCCGCGCCCTCGGCGGGGAACGGCGGCCCGAAGTCGACGAGGGCGAAGCCGGGGACGCTCCGCTTCATCGCCAGGTACTCGTCGAGCACCGCGTCGATGGCGGCGCGCCAGTCGGCGGCGGGCAGGTCCGCGAGCCGGGCGGCGATGCGCTCGGCGTAGACGTCCAGATTGCGCAGCGCGAGGGCGTCGACGAGCGCGCGCTTGTTGGAGAAGAACCGGTAGACGGAGCCGATGGGCACCTCGGCGCGCTCGGCGACGGCCCGGGTGGTGAGCTGCTCGTAGCCGGTCTCGTCGAGGAGCCCGGCGCAGGAGTCGAGTATCCGGGCCAGGCGGTCGGCGCTGCGCTGCTGCACGGGGGCGCGACGGAGGTTCGGGTTGGCAGGGGACTGAGGCACGGGCCCCATGATGCCGTGCCCGCCCCGCGCGGCGAACGGCAGCCGTACCCGGCGGACGACCGCGACGCCCGCCCATGAGGGGCCGCCCCCTCCGCCCGCACGCCCCCGCAGGGCGCGGCACACGCTCACGCAGGACGCGGCACACGCCACGAATGGCGCGATGTATGCCGTTGACGTGCCCCGCTCCTATTCCTACGGTAGTGCATAGGATTCGTCGTCCGGCGGATCCGAGGGCTTTCTTGGGCACACCGGGAGTGCGGGATGAGCGCGATCGACCAGGCGAGGAAGACGGCCGAAGGGCTGACGTATTCCTCGGGCTTCGGCAACGAGCACAGCTCGGAGGCGGTTCCCGGGGCGCTGCCGCACGGCCGCAACTCCCCCCAGCGCGCCCCGCTCGGGCTGTACGCGGAGCAGCTGAGCGGCTCCGCGTTCACCGAGCCGCGCGCGGACAACCGCCGTTCCTGGCTCTACCGGATCCGCCCCTCGGCCGCCCACCCGGCGTTCACCCGGACCGACAACGGGGGCCTGCGCTCGGCGCCCTTCACCGAGACCGTGCCGGACCCGAACCGGCTGCGCTGGAACCCGCTGCCCGACCCCGAGCCCGGCACGGACTTCCTGAGCGGCCTGTGGACGCTCGGCGGCAACGGCGACGCCGCCCAGCGCGCTGGGATGGCGATCCACCTGTACAACGCCGACACCTCCATGACGGACCGGGTGTTCAGCGACTCGGACGGCGAGCTGCTGATCGTTCCCGAGCGCGGGGGACTGCTGCTGCGCACCGAACTGGGCCTGCTGCGCGCCGAACCGGGCCATGTCGCGCTGATCCCGCGCGGGGTCCGCTTCCGGGTGGAGCTGCTGGAGGAGACCGCGCGCGGTTACGTCTGCGAGAACTACGGCCGCCCGTTCGCGCTGCCCGACCTGGGCCCGATCGGCGCCAACGGCCTGGCGAACGCCCGGGACTTCCTCGCCCCGGTCGCCGCGTACGAGGACCACGAGGGCCCGGTGGAGGTGGTCAACAAGTTCTGCGGGAACCTCTGGTCGGCGACGTACGACCACTCACCGCTCGATGTGGTGGCCTGGCACGGCAACCACACCCCGTACGTCTACGACCTGCGCCGGTTCAATGTGATCGGCACGATCAGCTACGACCACCCCGACCCGTCGATCTTCACGGTGCTGACCTCGCCGTCCGACACCCCGGGGCTGGCCGGAGTGGACTTCGTCGTCTTCGCGCCGCGCTGGCTGGTCGGCGAGGACACCTTCCGTCCGCCGTACTTCCACCGCAATGTGATGAGCGAGTACATGGGGCTGATCGACGGGGCGTACGACGCGAAGGCGGACGGCTTCGTTCCCGGCGGCGGCTCCCTGCACAACATGATGTCGGCGCACGGACCGGACCGGGAGACCTTCGACCGGGCGAGCGCGGCGGAGCTGAAGCCGCAGAAGATCGACGACGGTCTGGCCTTCATGTTCGAGACCCGCTGGCCGGTCACGGCGACCGCGCAGGCGGCCGCCGCCGACCATCTGCAGCGCGGCTACGACGACGTGTGGCAGGGTCTGAGCCGCAACTTCCGGCCGTAGACGGCGGAAGGCCGGAGGGGACGGGACGAGGACGACGTGACCGAGAGCCACGAACACGCCGGGGCCGGGGCGGACGGGGACGCCGGTGCGGACACCGGCGTGGACACCGGGGCCGGGGCGGACGGGGACGCCAAGGCGCCGCCCGCCTTCGCCCCCGACTCCCTCGTCCTGAACCGGAAGCTGCCGCTCTGGTACCAGGTCTCCCAGTCCCTGCGGGCCTCCGTACTGGGCCGCCCGCAGGACGCCTCCGCCCGGCTGCCCACCGAGGAGCAGCTCGCCGCGCACTACGGGGTCAGCGTGCTCACGATGCGCCAGGCGCTCAAGGAGCTGGAGACCGAGGGGCTGATCAGCCGGCACCGGCGGCGCGGCACGTTCATCGAGCCGCGCGCCCGGCGGGTCTCCCCGGTCCGGCTGCTGGGCTCGGTCGACGCGATCGTGGCCCAGCAGTCCGGGGAGGCGACGACCGTTCTCGGCCATGGCCCGACGGCGGTGCCCGGTGATCTCGCCGAGTTCTTCCCGGACTGCGCCGAGGTGACCTGTTACCGGCGGCTGCGCCGCGACGGCGAGAGCGACGAGCCCACCAACTGGGCGGAGAACGCGGTCCGCCCCGACATCGCCGCCCGGATCGACGTGGCCGACCTCGAACGCTGGCCGATGACCAAGGTCCTGCGGGACGTCGTCGGGGTGAAGATCTCCCGGATCACCGACACGGTGGAGGCCCGGCTCGCCGACCCGGTGACCGCCGAGCTGCTCCAGGTCCCGCTGCTCAGCCCGATCCTGCACTACACGGGCGTGACGTACGACGCGGAGGGGCACGTGGTGGACGTGGCCCGGATCCGCTACCGGGGCGACCGGTTCTCCTTCTCCGTGACGGTGGAGGCCACCTGACCCCGCCCCACGGGGACGCCGCCCGCCGTTACGATGCGAACGGGTCACGGCGGACAGGGGAGGACGGGCAGGTGACAGCGCACGGGACAGCGACGGCCGGCGGCGACGGGAACGTCCGGTCCTCGCCACCGGGGACGCCCGCGCCGTTGGACGGACCCGGGTCGCCGGACGGGCTCCTGTCGCTGGACGAGCTGATGCCGTGGTCCGTACGGCCGCTGAGAACCGGCCGCGCCTGGGTGAGCGGCCCCGACCCCGTGGTGCTCCGGGCCCGCTGGGAACGGCTGGCGGCCGCCGACGCCGCCGAGCAGGAGCGGCTGTTCGCGCCCACCCGTTCCCGTACGCCGCACACCTCGGTCGGGGCCCTGCCCGGCCGGTCCGCCGGGACGGGCCGCTTCGCCCGGGACCCGGGCCCCTGCCCCGACCCCGTACGGATCCTGCACGGCCCCTACGACGAACAGTGGCTGCTGCCCGACCATCGGCTGATCGACGCGGCCCGTCCGGAGCTGTGGCGGGTCGCCGACGGGCAGCAGCTCTTCGCGGTCGAGCACAGCTCCGCCCCCGAGGATGCCGGGCCCGCCCTGTCGGTGACCGCGCTGCTGCCCGACGGGCACTCCCCCGCCGGGCGGCCCGGCCGGATCAGGCCGCTCCACCGCAGGCCCGGCTCCACGGAGCCCAATCTGGCGCCGGGGCTCCTGGACCTGCTGCGCGGGCGGCTCGGCGGCGGGACGGCCCCGGACGCGTTCACCCCGGAAGCGGTGCTGGCCTGGATCCTGGCCGCCGCCCGGCCCACCCCCGCCGGCCTGCGGGTCCCGTTGCCGGCCGACGCGGAGGTGTGGTCGTCGGGGGTGGCGCTCGGCCGGGAGCTGCTGCGGATCCAGTCGCGCGGGGCCCGGGGCGGGGAGCGCCCCCGGCTGCCGGGCGGGCGCAGGCCCTATGTGCGGGCCGCGCTCCCGGCCCGGCCCTCGGAGCTGGTGTACGACGCCGAGGACGAGGCGCTGATCGTCGGCGACGGCCGGATCTCGCCGGTGCCCGCGGCGGCCTGGGAGTTCACGGTGGGAGGGGTGCGGGTGCTGGAGCTCTGGTTCGCGCGCCGGGCGGCGGCCGCGGCGGGCCGGGGACCGGACGGGGCGGCCCCGGAGGGTCTGGACGCGGTCGGTGCGCGCGGCTGGCCCCGGGAGTGGACCTCGGAGCTGCTCGAACTCATCACCGTACTCGCCCTGCTGGACGGCACGGCGGGGCCCCGTAAGGAGCTGCGGGCCGCCCTGGAGGCGGGGCCGCTGATCGGGCCCGCCGAGCTGCGGGCGGCGGGGGTGCTGCCGGTCCCGTCCTCGGCACGGCGTCCCGCATCGGTGCTCGGACACCAGGAGGAGGGCCCGGAGGGGCAGTTCGCGCTGCTGTAGCGGCGGCCCGTCCATGGCTCCGGGTGGGCCGGAGCTGGCGAAAGGACCGGTCAGAGGGTAAGCACGGGCCATGAACACCTCACCACTCCCCCTCGACGGCATCACCGTGGTGGCCGTCGAGCAGGCGGTCGCCGCCCCCTTCGCCACCCGGCAGCTCGCCGACCTCGGAGCCAGGGTCATCAAGGTGGAGCGCCCGGACGGCGGCGACTTCGCGCGCGGCTACGACACGGCGGCGCGCGGTCTCGCCTCGCACTTCGTCTGGTGCAACCGGGGCAAGGAGTCCCTCGCCGTCGATCTGAAGGACCCGCGGGGCCTTGCGGTGGTCCGTGAACTCGTCGCCGGCGCCGATGTGTTCGTACAGAACCTGGCCCAGGGTGCGGCGGCCCGGCTCGGGCTCGACGCCGCCACGCTCTGCGCGGCGCACCCGCGCCTGGTGGCGGTCGACATCTCCGGTTACGGGGCGGAGGGGCCGTACGCGCACAAGCGGGCCTACGACATGCTCGTGCAGTGCGAGGCCGGTCTGGTCTCGGTGACGGGGACGGCGGAGCAGCCGGTGAAGGCGGGCGTTCCCGCGGCGGACATCGCGGCGGCGATGTACGCGTTCTCCGGGGTGCTCGCGGCGCTGCTGCGGCGGGCCACCACCGGACGGGGCGGTCCGGTGGAGGTCTCCATGCTGGACGCGCTGGCCGAGTGGATGGGGCATCCGCTGCACCAGGGGATGCACGGCTCCGCTCCCCCGGCGCGTACCGGTCTCGCGCACTCGGTGATCGCGCCGTACGACGCCTTCCCCACGGCCGACGGCGAGCGGGTGCTGCTCTCCGTGCAGAACGACCGGGAGTGGCGGCGGCTGGCGGAACAGGTGCTCGGAAGGCCCGAGTTGGCGGACGACCCCGACTTCGCGACGAACGCGGCGCGCACCGCGAACCGGGAGCGGACCGATGCGGCGGTGGGCCGGGCGCTGGCCGGCCTGACGGGGCGGGAGGCGCTGGCCGGTCTGGAGGCGGCGGGCATCGCCTGTGCCCGGCTGAACACGGTGGCCGATGTGGCGGCGCATCCGCAGCTCGCGGCACGGGACCGGTGGCGGGAAGTGGAGTCACCGGTGGGGCCGTTGCGGGCGCTGCTGCCGCCGATCACGCTGCCGGGGAGTACGGAAGCGCGGATGGGTGCCGTACCGGCGCTGGGTGAGCACACCGATGCGCTGCTGCGAGCCCTGGGGATGACGGACGAGCAGGCATCGGTGCTGCGCCGGGACGGAGTGATCGCCTGAGCCGTCCCGGGAGCGGTGGGCCGGTCCGGACGGGCGATGCCGTGCCGTGGGTCAGCGGCGGCTGCCGAAGAGCGAGCGCCGCAGTCGCCGCAGCGGGGCGAAGAGCGACACGCGGGCGCTCCTGCTCCGGCGGGTGTGCGCGGCATCACGCGAGGTCAGCTCACGCATCAGCAGCGTCGCTTCCGCCGACTCGCGCTGCGGGACGACAGGGCCGCCGAGCACCGCGAGATGGCGGTCGAGGCGCGTACTGGTCGCACCGCTCCCGCATGTGATGGCAGGCACACGCGGCCTGCTTCGCACCGTTATCTGTTCCATGTCACTCCCCACCCGTACGAGGGCACCCGGTCCGGGCAGGTTAACCCTATCGCCCCGCGGTGACACCCGTGTATCCCGGCCAGAGGATTGCGCACACACATACGGAGGTTGACGGCCCGTTACCGAATCTGCGCGATTCCAGGGCGACTTGGGACAGTTCAGCTGGTTTGCCCCTTGCGTCACCCGCCGCTCGGCCGTGGAGCGGGAGACCTCGCAGGACGAGGTCTCCCGCGTGAGGGACGGCGGGCGGCGGAACGCTTTCCCGGGTCAGAGAGCGGAGTTGAGGACCGGGAGGTAGCCGCCCGACTGTCCGGCGGCGGTGGGGTGGTAGGACTCGCCGATGTTGAGCCAGTTCACGCTGTGCAGCCAGGCGTTGCCCGAGCAGATCTCGTGCCCGGCGAAGGTCGTCCTGACGTCGCCGAAGGTGAAGCCGTGGTCGGCCGCCCGCTTGGCGGTGGCCGTGTTGAGGTGGTCGGACGCCCCGTTGATGGCGGAGCGCTCCTTCTCGCTCAGACCGGCGATGCAGCCGCCGCCGAGCTGGTAGAAGCGGGGGTAGCCGAGGACGACGATCTGCGCGGAGGGGGCCTTGGAGCGGATGGCGGTGTACACGGAGTCGAGCCGGCCGGGCAGGGTGGAGTCGACGTAGGCGCGGGCGGTGGCGATGCGGCTGAGGCAGGTGGCCTCGGACTGGAGCACACAGGTCGTCATGACGTCGGCGAAGCCCGCGTCGTTGCCGCCGATGGAGATCGTGACGAGGTCGGTCGAGGCGTTCAGCCTGCCGAGCTGACTGCCCGTGACGTCTCCGGTCCTGGCCCCGGAGCAGGCGGCGAAGTCGAAGGTGGAGGGGGAGTTGGCGGCCGCCCAGAGAGCGGGGTAGGCGCGGCTGCTGCGCTTGCAGCTGGAGCCGTCGTAGCTGCCGGCTCCGACGCCGGAGGAGTACGAGTCGCCGAGGGCGACGTAGTCGACGGCGGCTGCGGAGGAGTCGGCGTTCGCGACCCCGGCACCGGTGAGGGCGAGGACGGCGCCGAGCAGGAGAGAGGACGAGAACGCCACGAGTCTGGACATTTTCATGGGACCTCCTTGAGCAGGGGGTATCTGCCTACTCCGTAGTAGCAGCCCCCTCACCGCACCGGAAGTGTCCATGCCAAAAATAGGGGTGGTGTGCTTCCGTCCGCCCCCTGGATTTCAACGGGCGCTCCTTGACGTCCTCCTGGCGCCCCGTCGGTTCCCGGGCGCCGTCCGCGTCCCGCACGGGCCTGCGAAACCCGGGTGCACGGGGTGTCCCCGTGCCGGATCATGGGCGCCATGCCTGACTCTCCCGAATCCGCTCTGCCGATCCGGCTCACCGTCGACGACAGCGATTCACCGTCCGACGTCGTGGACGCACTCTTCCTCGGCCGGTTCGCGACAGGCGAGCAGCCGTACTCGCACAGCTCCTCCCTCGACCGGGTCAAGGCCGGGGCGACCCTGCTGCCGCCGGACGCCACGGTGTTGCGGGCCGCCCGTGACGACGACCGCAGCGCGACGCTCGCGGAGGGCGAGGGCTGGACCCTGCTGGCCTCCCGGTGGAACCGGGGCGCGGACGTCACCGTCACCGCGACCAGCGCGGAGCTGGCGGAGCAGGTCCTCGGCCGGGCGACGGACGGGGCGCAGGACGAACCGGAGCCCCAGCCCGACAACGTGACCATGGGCTTCTGGTACGTCTCCCCGCGCCGCGGCCCGTACCGCACCACCCGCCGGATCACCGCCGGCAGCTGGGACGAGGTCCGCCCCAACTACACCGCTCCGGTGGCCGATGCCATGGGCCGGCTGATGAAGGTGACGCCGGACGACATCGCGGGCCGGCTGCTCCTGCTGCACGGCCCGCCCGGCACCGGCAAGACGTCCGCGCTGCGCACCCTGGCCCGGTCCTGGCGCGACTGGTGCCAGGTGGACTGCGTACTGGACCCCGAGCGGCTCTTCAACGACGTCGGCTATCTGATGGACATCGCGATCGGTGAGGACGACGGAACGGCGAAGGGGCGGTGGCGGCTGCTGCTCCTGGAGGACTGCGACGAGCTGATCCGCGGCGAGGCCAAGCACACGGCGGGCCAGGCCCTGTCCCGGCTGCTGAACCTGACGGACGGTCTGCTGGGCCAGGGGCGCAACGTGCTGGTGGGGGTCACCACCAACGAGGACCTGGAGCGGCTGCACCCGGCGGTCGTCCGGCCGGGCCGCTGCCTGGCCAGGATCGAGGTCGGCCCGTTGACCCGTCAGGAGTCGGTTGCCTGGCTGGGCACGGACGAAGGGGTGAGCCGGGAGGGCAATTCGCTGGCCGAGCTGTACGCGCTGCGCCGGGGCATCGGCCCCGCGTCGGTGCCGAAGCAGGACGCGGGGGCCGACGCGGGGCTGTATCTGTAACCGGTTCCGCGTTCGGGATCTGTAGCCGCTTTCGCGGTCGGGCGCCTCAGTCGCCGTACGCGGCGCGTACCGCGTCCTTGGCCAGCGACAGGGCCTGCTGCCGGGTGAGGCCGAGCCGCTCGGCGGTCTCCGCGTACAGCTGCGCGGCGGTCGCGGCCCGCTGTTCGGCCGCTCCCCCGGCGGCCGCGATGAACGTTCCGTTGCGCCCCCGGGTCTCGATCACCCCGTCCGCCTCCAGGGCCCGGTAGGCCTTGGCCACGGTGTTGGCGGCGAGGCCCAGCTCCTCGGCGAAGCCGCGTACGGTCGGGAGCCGGTGGCCGACGGGCAGCGCGCCGGAACGGGCCAGTTCGGAGAGCCGGTTGCGCAGTTGCTCGTACGGCGCGATGCCGGAGTCCGGGTCGAGGACGATCTTGTCAGTCACGGGCCGATTCTCCCCCACCGGCGGAAAAAGGGGAGGCGTTCGGGGCGCGGCTGCGCATACGGTCCACCGCATGACTGTGATCGTGCGCGATTTCCGGCCGTCCGACGCGGAGGCCTGGACCCACGCCCGCCGGGCCTCGGTCCCCTGGATGGTGGCCACCCCCGAACAGGTCGTCCACGACCTGGCCCACGCCCATCCGGACCGGCACTACCGGCTGCTGGTCGCCGAGGAGGACGGCGAGATCATCGGCACGGCGCAGGCGGGCATCGCCCACGACAGTCCGGAACCGGGGCAGGGGTTCTTCACACCGCAGACGCTTCCCGGCCGCACCCACCGCGGCGCGGGCTCGCTGCTGCTGCGCACGGCGGAGGAGCACCTGGCCCAGGCCGGGGCCACGGTCGTGTACGCGTGGGTCCTGGACAACCCGGAGAGCCTGGAGTTCGCCGGCAAACGGGGCTACCGGCCCAGCCGCTCCGCGCACTTCCAGCATCTCGACCTCGCGGGCGGGACCCTGCCGCCGCGTCAGGAGTCGCCCGCGGGCGTCGAGCTGCGGCCCGGGTCCGACTTCGCGGACGATCCCCGGCCGCTGTTCGAGGCGGATGTCGAGGTGACGGCCGACGAACCGGGCGACATCACCTCCGAGCTGGACGACTACGAGGACTGGCTGACGAACATCTGGCGGCACCCGGCCTTCGACCAGGGGCTCACCTCGGTGGCTCTGGTGGACGGGAAGGTGGCGGCGTTCAGCGCGGCGACCACCGACGGCGTACGGACGTATCTGAGCTCCATGACCGGCACCCTGCGGGAGTTCCGCGGTCGGGGCCTGGCGAAGCTGGCGAAGAACGACTCGCTGCACCGGGCGCGGGCGGCCGGCTACACGGACGCCTACACCTCCAACGACACCGGCAACGGCCCGATGCTGGCCGTCAACCAGTGGTTCGGCTACCAGATCTGCGCGACGGAGGTCCGCCATGTCCGCACCCTCCCCTGAGCCCCGGGCCCCTGAGCTCCGGGCCCCTGAGCCCCGCGCGGGCCGTACGAAGGGCCTGGTCGTCGCCCTGTCCAAGGCGGGCCGCACCAAGATCAGGTATCCGGCGGAGCTGGTCCGCGACGACGGTGTCCGCGTCACCGTCCGGGCGCCGTGGGCCGCGCCCGGGGTGCGGGACTTCGGCTTCGTCCGGTTCGAGCCGGGCGACGTGTTCACCGAGCACTACTGGCGGGACCGGTGGTTCGCGGTGAAGGAGGTCCGCACCGGCGACGGCCGGTTCAAGGGCTGGTACTGCGACATCACCCGGCCCGCCGTGCTGGCGGACGGGGTGCTGGCGGTCGAGGACCTGGATCTGGACCTGTGGGTGTCGGCCGACGGCACGTCGGTGCTGCGGCTGGACGAGGACGAGTTCGAGGAGAGCGGCCTGGCCGGGCGCGATCCGGCGGCGGCCGGGGCGGCGGTCTCGGCCCTGGACGAGCTGGAGCACCTGGCCAGGAGCGAGGGCCTGGCCGGTCTTCTCGCCTGACCGGGCGCGGTGGGCGTGCGCGGACCGCCTCACCGGGCGCGGGCTGCGTGCGCCGGGGCACGGCGGTCACCCCGCTCTTCTCGCCTGACCGGCGCGGTCGGCGTGCGCCGGTCGGTCCGGCAGCGCCCGAGCGCCGGTGGGACGGCTCTCAGCCCTGCGGCCGCGCGCCGGGCTCGTCACGGCCGGCCGGCCGGGCCAGCCGGGCCAGGACCTTGGCGTACACCATGGTCGCCGACGCGATGACGCTCGCCAGGACCGCCAGCCCGAGGATGCCCAGCAGCGCGGGCCACTGCCGCAGCTCGCTGTCGCAGTGGCCGTTTTCGGACAGCGGGCCGTTCAACGGGCCCCGGCACAGCGCTCGGTCCCCGTACTCCGGGCCGTAGTCGGCGAGCATCAGGAACGCGAACCATCCCCAGACCACCAGGGCCAGGAACATCCACGCGATCGACCAGGAGTCCATCCGGCGGGCGTCCCGCTGGGCCTGCTCCGGTGCGGCATTCGTGGGTGCGGGCGCGGGCGGCGCGGTCTCGTCGGCTGTCATTTCTCCCCCTTGACCTCGGTGAACGCACGCCAGTCCATCACGGCCGGCGCACCGGAAGCACGGTGGGCCCGTACGAACGGCCGGGCGGCTCAGGGCCGGGGCAGGGAGTCGGCGACCAGCTCCACCTCGTACCCCGCCGGGTCCTCCAGATAGGCGGCGTGGTGGCCGCCGCCGCCCGCGTACGGATGGCGGTCGGGGAACAGCAGCCGCCAGCCGTACGCCGGGGCCTCGGCCGTCAGCGCGTCGAGGGCGGCCCGGTCACCGATGTGGAACGCCAGGTGGTTGAGCCCGGGGCGGCGGCGGTCGTGGCCGCCCGCGACCAGGTCCGGCGACTGTTCGAGCACGACATACGCGTCGCCGCGCCGCCAACTGCGGCCGTGGGCCCAGTGCTGGTACGGGACATGGCCGAGCCGGCCCAGCAGCCAGCCCCAACTGCGCTCCGCCGCCGCGAGGTCCGCCACCCACAGCTCGATGTGGTGCACCCGGCCGGTGGTCTCCTCGGCGGCGGGCAGCGGGACGGCCCGGCCGACGCCGCCCGGGACGTACGCGATCGGCTCCCCGTCCCGATGCCAGTGGATCATGAAGTGCTCGCCCGAGCGATAACCGTCCAGGCCCGCCCGGCAGTACGCGACCATGTCGTCCGGCAGCGCGGCCAGCGGGAACCAGGCCAGCTCGGAGCACTTCTCCGGCTCCGCGTTGCGCGGCGGGCGGGCCGGGTCGTACTCCGCGACGAAGAACCAGCCCATGCGCGCCCCGCCGCCGGGGCCCCGGTGCTGCATCACGAGGGCCACCCGCAGCTCGTCGGGGTCCAGATCGAGGCCGATCTCCTCGGCGGCCTCCCGGATCATCGCCTCACGGACGTCCTCGCCGTCCTCCGCGTGGCCGGAGGGCATATGGAGCAGTCCGTCCGCATACCCGGTGTTGGAGCGGCGGGCCAGCAGGACGTCCGGGCCGCGCCGCAGGATCAGATGGACGTCGACGACCTCGGTGTGCCGATACGCCGGCATCGCTCGGGCGACCAGCGCATAGCGCTCGTCGTCGACCTTCTTGCCCCACAGCCGGCTGTCGGGGGCCAGGTCCTCGTGGTGGATGCGCTCGGTGTGCGCGGAGAGCAGGGCGGTGAGCGCCGTGGCGGACAGGCCGGCGCCGCCCCACACCCCTTCGACGAGGACGAGCCGCCCGCCCGGCTTCAGCAGGCCGAACCAGTGCGCCAGGGCCGCGGCCGGGTCGGGCAGCAGCCAGACGACGTGCCGGGCCACGACGGCGTCGAACGCCCGCTCCCCGACCGGGGGCCGGGCGGCGTCCCCGACGAGGACCTCCGCACCGGTCCCGGCGAGCTTGGCACGGGCCTGCTCCGCCATGCGGGGCGAGCGGTCGACGGCGGTGACGCGGTGTCCCTGGCCCGCGGCGAGCAGGGAGAGGCTGCCGGTGCCGCACCCCAGGTCCAGCACATCGCCGCGAGTGGCGGGCAGCCAGCTCTCCAGCCGCCCGGCCCAGGCGTCGCGCACGGCGGGGTCGAGGAGCCCGTGGTCGGGCTCCTCGTCGAAGGATCCGGCAGCCGCGTCCCAGTCGATCGTGGTCATGGCTTCGATGCTCTCAGCCGCCACTGACAGTGCGGGACTCCTCGGCCGTTTTCCGGCCACCGCGCAGCCGTACGATCAGCCGGCTGATCAGCGGCCAGGCCACGATCAGCACCACGATCGCGTAGACCGTGACGGAGAACGGGGTGTTGACCAGGCCGGACACGCTCCCGTCGCTGATCTGGAGCGCGCGGCGCAACTGCTGTTCGGCGGCCGGGCCGAGGATCACCCCGATGACGGCGGGCAGCACCGGCAGCCCGTAACGCCGCATCCCGAACCCGATCAGCCCGATGACCAGCAGGATCACCAGGTCCAGCGACTCCCCGCCGACCGCGTACGCGCCGACGGCGGCGAAGAAGAGGATGCCCGCGTACAGATAGGGGCGCGGGATCCGCAGGAGCTTCGCCCAGACGGGGGCGAGCGGCAGATTGAGGGCGAGCAGCAGCACCATGCCGACGAAGAGCGAGGCGATGAGCCCCCAGACCAGCTCCGGTTCACGTTCGAAGAGAAGCGGGCCCGGCTGGATTCCGTACTGCTGGAAGGCGGCCAGCATCACGGCGGCGACGGCGGTGGTGGGCAGCCCGAGGGTGAGCATCGAGACGAGGGTTCCGGCGGCGGAGGCGGAGGCGGCGGCCTCCGGTCCGGCGACGCCTTCGATGGCCCCCTTGCCGAACTGGTCGCGGTGCTTGGAGAGCCGCTTCTCGGTGACGTAACTGAGGAAGGTGGGGATCTCCGCGCCGCCCGCCGGGATCGCCCCGAAGGGGAAGCCGATGACGGGGCCGCGCAGCCAGGGCTTCCAGGTGCGCTTCAGGTCGGCGCGGCCGAGCCAGGGCCGGCCGACGGGGATCGGTTTGCCGGTGGAGCGGCGCAGATGGGCGGCGACCCAGAGGGCCTCGCCGATCGCGAAGAGCCCGACCGCGACGATCACCACGTCGACGCCGTCGGCCAGTTGGAGGGACCCGAAGGTCAGGCGCTGCTGGCCGGTCATCTGGTCGAGGCCGACCAGTCCGATGGTGAGGCCGATGAGGAGGGAGGCGATGCCACGGATGCGGGAGGCGCCGAGGACGGAGGTGACGGCGATGAAGGCCAGCACCATGATGGCGAAGTAGTCGGGGGCGCCGATGCCGATGGCGAGCGACGCGACGGTCGGGGCGAGGACGACCAGCAGGATCGTGCCGATCATGCCGCCCGCGAAGTGGCCGATCGCGGCGGCGGCCAGCGCCTGGGCGCCGCGTCCGCCCTTCGCCATCGGGTTGCCCTCGATCGCGGCGACCACGGCGGCGCTCTCCCCGGGGGTGTTGAGGAGGATCGAGGTGGTGGAGCCGCCGAACATCGCCCCGTAGTAGATCCCGGCGAACATGATGAACGCGCCGGTCGGGTCGAGTCCGTACGTCACCGGGAGCAGCAGCGCCACGGCCATCGCCGGGCCGATGCCGGGGAGCACGCCGATCGCGGTGCCGAGCAGGACGCCGATCGCGGCCCAGAGCAGGTTCATCGGGGTGAGCGCGGTACCGAAGCCGTCGATGAGGGAGTTGAGGGAATCCATCGGTCAGAGCACCCCCATCAGCGGGCCGCCCGGAAGGGGGACACCGAGCAGGTTGTCGAAGACGAAGTAGGTGGCCAGGGAGATGCCGGCGGCGATGAGCGGGTCGCGGCCGTGGTGCCGGCTGCCGAGTGCGTAGGCGGAGCCCCAGAAGAGCAGGGCTCCGGCGATCGGGAAGCCGAGGGGGCCGATCAGGACGGCGGTGGCGAGGAAGACGCCGGCGAGCAGGAGGACGGTGCGCCAGTCGGCCGGTTCGTCGAGGTCGACGTCCTCGCCGCCCTCGGCCTCGCCGCGTCCGCCGCGCAGCACGTCGCCGGCGAGCAGGACGGCGATGAGGAGGAACAGACCGCCGATGACGAAGGGGACGGTCCGGGGGCCGACGGGGCCGCGCTGGGCGATGTCGACGCTCATGGTGAAGGCGTCGGTGAGGACGAGCGTGCCCAGCGCGAACAGCAGGACGCAGACGCCGAGTTCGGAGTGCTCGCGCAGCCAGGAGAGGGTGGTGCTCTTCTCGTCCCGCGCGGCGTCGGCCTCGCCGCCCGGCCGCCCGGCGAGGTCGCTGGGGTCGGCGGACTCGGTGGGGTCAGTGGGTTCGGTGGTCACAGCCCCAGCTCCTTGAGGACGGTGGCGACCCGCTGGTCCTGCTCGTCGAGGAAGTCGCCGAAGGGTTCGCCGATGAGGAGGGCGTCGTCCCAGCCGTTCTTCCTCATCGACTCCTTCCACTGCTTCGAGCCGTGGAGTTCGCGGATCAGGCCGGTGAGCTTGTCGCGTTCGGCCGTCGAGAGGCCGGGCGGGGCGACGATGCCGCGCCAGTTGGTGAACTCGGTGTCGAGTCCGGCTTCGCGCAGGGTGGGGGCGTCGAGGCCCGGCACCCGCTTCGGGCCGGTCACGGCGAGCAGCCGCAGTTCGCCCGCCTCGATCTGGTCGCGGTACTCGCCGAGGCCGGAGACCCCGAAGCCGACCTTGTTTCCGAGGATGGAGGCGAGGAGTTCGCCACCGCCGTCGAACGGGACGTAGTTGACCGTCCTCGGGGCGATGCCGGCCGCCTGCGCCATGAGCATCGGGGCGAGGTGGTCCGGGCCGCCGGGCGAGGACCCGCCGCCGACCGGGACGCGGGCCGGGTCCTTCTTCCAGGCGGCGAGGAGGTCGGCGATGGTGCGGTACGGGGAGTCCTTGGAGACGACGACGATGTCCGGCTCCTCGGTGAGCCGGGCGATCGGGGTGGTGTCGGCCAGGGTGCTCGGCGACTTGTTGGTATGGACGGCTCCGACGACGCCGAGGCCCATGGAGAGCGCGAGCTTGCCGTTGCCGTGTTCGCCGACGAGCCGGGTCAGGCCGACCGTTCCGCCGGCGCCCGGCAGGTTGAACACCTCGATGTTGTGGGTGAGTCCGGCGTCCTCGGCGTTCTTGGCCATGGTGCGCGCGGTGATGTCGTAGCCGCCGCCGGGGGTGTTGGGGACCATGAAGCGGAGCCCGGGAATCTGGGTGCCGGCGTCCGAGCCGTCGTCGGTGGAGAGCAGGGGCGGCCCGACCACCACCAGCAACGCGGCCCCGAACAGGGCGAGGAGAGTGCGCAGTCGCACAGGTTCCGCCTTTCGCTGTGAAGTGGCCCACATGTTGCCTGCGCGTTAAGAGGCTGTCTCTCTTCCGGTATCAACGGACGTTGTGGTCGTTGCGGTCGCGGCCTAGCGTGGCGGCGTGACAACTGTGCTGGTGGTGGACGACGACTTCATGGTCGCGAAACTGCACAGCCGCTACGTGTCCGCAATGGACGGATTCACGGTCGCCGGGGTGGCGCACAACGGCGCCGACGCCCTGCGGGCGGCCGAGCGGCTGCGCCCCGATCTGGTGCTGCTGGACATCTACTTGCCCGATATGGACGGGATCGGGGTGTTGCGCGCGTTGCGCGCGGCGGAGGAGCGGGACGCCTCACGTCCCAGCACGGACGCCCTGTTCATCACGGCGGCCCGGGACGCGGGGGTGATCCGGGCGGCGCTGCGGGCAGGGGCCCTCCACTACCTGATCAAGCCGTTCAGCCGGTCGGCCCTCCAGGAGCAGATGCGCCATGTCGCCTCGCTGCGCACCCGCCTGGACGAGCTGGGCGAGGCCCGCCAGGAGGACGTCGACCAGATCTTCGGCACCCGCCCGCCCGGCTCGCGCGAGCTGCCGAAGGGTCTGGCCGCCCCCACGGCCGAGCTGGTGGAACGCACCCTGCGCGGCCGCCCCGAGGGCCTGTCGGCCACGGAGTGCGCCGAGGCGGGGGCCCTGTCCCGGGTGAGCGCGCGCCGCTACCTGGAGTACTTCGCCTCCACCGGCCGCGCCGAGGTGACCCTGCGCTACGGGGGAACGGGCCGCCCCGAACGCCGCTACCGCTGGACGGGCTGACGCCGCACGGCCTACCGCCGACAGCCGGACGGCCGCTCACCACGCGCCTTCAGGAGGCGCCTCCGGCGCTCCGCTCCTCCCAGGTGTCGCGCACGATCGCGTGGGCCCGCCGGAAACGGTGGTCGGGGTCCTCCACCAGGTCGACGGGGGCCTGGAGCGTCACGGCACGGCTGTCCTGGCGGATGAGCTGGATGAAGGTGCGGGCACTCGGCCCCCGGCCGGTCCGCACCGTGGTGACGGTCCGTATCTCCTCCCAGCGGCACACCTGCCGGGTGGGCCAGACCCCGGTGGTGACCCCGTCCTCGTCGATACGGGTCCCTCCGGCGGACCTGCGCCACGCGTGCACCGCCCCCGCCACGACCGGCAGACAGACGAGCGCCGCCGCCCACAGGGGCAGAGCGGCCTCCCTGCCCGCGCCCATGTACAGGGCGGCGAGGGCGTAGGTCGCCAGCCACCCCGCGGCGACCCACCGCCACAGCCGCCGCTGGGCGGGAAGCACGGCGTACTCCAACGGCAGGCCCTCGTCCCGCACCGGCTCGTCCTCACCCCATCGGTCGGCCATCGCCGTCCACCCTCCCCCGTCGGGCCGCTGCGCCCTTCACCGCGCGAAATCCTGCCAGATGGTCTCACCCCCCAGGGGCATGCCGGCCGGGGCCGGGGGGCTCAGGGAGCCACGGACGGTCGCCGATAGGCTGCTCGATCCGGACAGGGCGAGCGAGGGGGAGCAATGAACTCGGGTGAAGAGGAAGAAAGTTACGTCGCTGCGGGAGGCACGGCAGACCGGGAGGACCCGGGAGATCCCGGCGTCGCGGACGGCGCTCCCCGCCTCGTGGGCCGGTGGCTGCCCGCGGTGCTCGGCTGCGTCCTCGCCCTCGTCCTCCTCGCGGCCTTCCCGCCCTGGCCGGACGCGCTGATCGACGACCTGGGCAGCACCCCGTGGTGGGTCGCCGCTCCGGTGCTGGGTGCGGGGCTGGTGCTGCTCGTGGGCGCCGGTACCCGCCGCAGCGCCGTCTGGGCCCTGCTTCCCCTGGCCGCCGCCTCGGTGCTGGGCACCGTGGCGTTCCTCACCGCGTCCGATTCCGGCGGCGACGTACGCCCGGCCGCTCCCCTCGCGGCGGCTCTGGTCTGCGGCCTCGCGCTGGTGCTCTGCCTGCCGTTGGTCCGGCGGCGGCGTCCGTGGATCGGCCACGCCCGCTCACCGGAGCTGCTGCGCCTCCGGGTCCGTACGCTCACCGTGTGCGCGCTCGCCGGAGCGCTCGTCGGCGGATTGCTCGGCGCGGGCGCGGGCCTCGGTGCGGAGCGCATCCGGGAGGCGACCGCTGCCGAGGACGAGGAAGAACCGCTGGTCAACGCCACCTCCGAGCCGCTGGCGGCGGGGAAGAAGCCCTTCACCAGCACCATGGAGGTCGGTGGCTTCCGGATTCCCGGCGCGGAAGAGATCGAGGTGGGCAGGGTGGCCTGGCAGAAGAGCCTGTCCGGCCCGGCGGAACTGAGCGTGTGCCCGGAGCGGAGAGAGCCGAGCGCCTACGAAGACGTCAACGATCTCCCTCCCGACTGGCCGGTCCAGAGCACTCTGGTCACCGTCGAGAGGGCGGGCGGGGACGATGTGGTCATCGGCCTGGACGCCGCCGACGGCAGCGAACGCTGGCGCTACACCGTGCACGCGGAGGGCGACGTACGGCTGGGCCAGGTCGGCGTCGGTGAGCGATGTGACGTGCTGGTCGTCGTCGACCCGGACGTGATCGTCTCGCTCGACTCCGTCACGGGGCGGGTCCAGGGCATGAGCGAACTGGAGCAGCCTGGTGATTCCCTGGTGCCCCGGGAGACGTGGCGCTCCGGGTACGCCTGGCCCTGGCGCCTGATCCCCGCCGCGGCTCCCGCCCCGGACTCCCCCTCCCCCTCCCCTTCCACCGGCCCCGACGAGGACTCCGGGCGCGACGGGTTCCGCCCGGAGAAGGAAGGACAGCGGCTGCTGGCGCTCGGGAGCAGCCACAGCCGCTACCTCTGGGCGGCCGCACTGGACGAGGTCGCCTTCCTGAGCGGGCAGTACGGGCTGGCGGCGGTCCACCGTTCGGACGCCTCGCTCGCGGGCCACAGCACACAGTCCGATGCACTGCACGCGGGGGCGTGCCGGTACCTGGTGGACTACTCGCCGAAGAAGTGGGGCCCCTACCTCCTCCAGTCCGGCTGCAGTCAGCCCACGGTGTTCGAGCTGGCACAGCCCGCCCTGCTTCCCGACGGCGGTGCTCCCCTTCCGCTCACCCACCGGGCTCTGCCCTCGCTGGGGTGCGCGGGCAGGGCGGAGGAGCAGTACCAGCAGCCCGAGTTCAGCGCCCTGTGGAACGGGTTCTCCGATGCCTGGATCGTCGGGGAGTGCCGGAGGGAGGGCACGAAGGACAAGGGGAAGGCTCCGGTCCAGCAGCTGATCCAACTGCGGATGAGGGGAACGATGCCGGTGAAGCCTCCGGAGCCCGCCGTCACGCTGCCGGCCGGCGCCGGGATGATGCTCCCGAACGAGGGCGCGCCCTGGGGGGACGACTTTTTCTATCTGGAGAACGGCGAGCTGCGCGCCTTGTTCTACGAACGCGTCGACGATCCGGAGGGCAAGGCCGTGCGGTACGCCGCACCGGACGGCGAACCGCTGTCGGCGGTGGCCTTCCTCGACACGGAGGGACACGACGCCGCGAACGGCCTCGCCGTCACGGAGCGAGGGACCGTGGTCACCTTCACCCACGAGAAGCAGGAGAAGGCCGGGTCGAGCCGGTACGCCGCGAAGCACACCGGTCGCACCACGCTGGCCCGCGGCACCTGTGCGGGCACCCGGGACCTGCTGGTCGACACGGTCGGGGAGAGGGTGCTGGTGCTGTGCCGGAGTGCCAAGGGGACCGAGGTCACCACACTCACCGCCGGCCCCGGCTACGAGCCCGCCTCCTGACCCGGGGTGGCGGGTCGGCGCCCTCCCACCTGAGCACCCACTTAGCCGGACCTTAAAGGCGCCATAAGGATCGCCTCCACCCCGTCCCAGCAGGCCTTTTCGGGCTTTCGAACGGCTAGCTTTCTGATCGTCACCCCCCAACAGCTGTGCTGTAGCAGTGCCGTTCAGAAGGAGATCCATCCATGACCGTTCGTCGCAAGGCCGCCGGGATCCTCGCCCTCGGGTTCGCTCCGCTCGCACTGGCCGGGCTGACCGCCGCCCCCGCCGTCGCGCACGGTTCGCTCACCGACCCGGTGAGCCGGGTGTCCGCGTGCTTCGCGGAGGGTCCGGAGAGCCCGAAGTCGGCGGCGTGCCAGGCGGCGGTCGCGGCGGGCGGGACCCAGGCGCTGTACGACTGGAACGGGGTGAACATCGCCAACGCGGCGGGCAAGCACCGTGAGCTGATCCCGGACGGCAAGCTGTGCAGCGCGGCCAACGACAAGTTCAAGGGGCTCGACCTGCCGCGCGCCGACTGGCCGGCCACCGCGCTGTCGGCGGGCAAGCACACCTTCCGGTTCCGCGCGACGGCCCCGCACAAGGGGTCGTTCGAGCTGTACATGACGAAGCCCGGGTACGACGCCACGAAGCCGCTGGCCTGGTCGGACCTGGAGGCGAAGCCCTTCGCCGAGGCGACCGACCCGGTCCTGGAGAACGGCTCGTACGTCTTCGACGGGACGATCCCCGAGCGCTCCGGGCGGCAGCTGGTCTACACGGTCTGGCAGCGCTCCGACTCCCCCGAGGCGTTCTACGCCTGCTCCGACGTGACGTTCGGCGGCGCGTCGGCGGGCGGCGGCGGGGCGGAGAAGGAGGACGGGACGGGGCAGCAGGGTTCCGGCGGTGAGTCCGGCGCCGAGGCTCCGGCGGCCGCGCCCTCCGCGCCGTCCGAGGACGCGATCGCCGAGGGTTCGGAGAAGTCGTCGGTCGAGCACAACGGCCACGGCGACGACGACGCGAACACCGGGGCGAAGGTCAACGCCGCCGCTCCGGCCGCCCCCGAGGGCAAGGCCGAGGGCAACGCACCCGAGGTGAACGCTGCGAGCAAGGACGAGGTGCTGGCCGAGACGGGTGGTTCCGGCAGCAGCACGTACCTGGCGATCGGAGGCGCCGGGGTCCTCGCCGCCGGTGCGGCCGTGCTGTTCGCCTCGCAGCGCCGCCGGGCCGCCGCGTCGACGGGCCGCCGCGGCAACTGATCGCCGCAGCACCCCCCTTCGTACCCCTGCCGCGTCCCTCCGGGACGTCGGGCGCGGCAGGTCGTGACGGGCCGGGGTCCGCCGTCCCTCGGACGGCGGGCCCCGGCCCGTCGTTGCGCGTCGGGTCAGCCGATGACCGACAAGCAGGTGGTCGGGGTGGCGTTGGCCGGGTCGAGGGCGTTGGCCACTTCGTGGAAGGCGATGCGGTCGATGGTCCCGATCGCCACATGCTCGGAGAGGTCGACCGGGCAGAGGTCCTGGAGCAGCACATTGCGTACGTTCGGGCCGTCCAGGTACTGCGTGCGGTACGGGGTCACGACCTGGTCGTACTTGGTCGCGATGACGGTGTAGCGGACGCCGGGCACGGTGTCGCCGCCCGCCGTGAGCTTGGTGATGAAGGGCGATCCCGCGACCTGGTCGGCGAGTCCGGGTGTCTTGTCGCTGATGAACTTCTCGACGCCGGGGAAGAACGGCAGCAGCTTGGTGAGGCCGAGCAGCGTGGTGCCGTGGTTGTCCGGGGCGATGCCGACGAGGGCGTTGACCTTGTCGGCGCCGCCGAGGAACTTCAGGTAGTAGTTGGGCATCATGCCGCCCTGGGAGTGGCCGACGAGGTCGGCCTTCGGGGCTCCGGTGGCGTCGAGCACCTTGTCGACGAAGACGTCGAGCTGTTCGGCGGACTTGTCGATGGGGCCGAGTCCGTGGAAGAACGGCACGCCGGGGAGCTGGCCGTAGTCGAGGGAGAAGACGCAGTAGCCCCGGTTGACCAGGTAGGGGGCGAGGACCAGCCAGTTGTCGATCGAGTTCCCGAAGGTTCCGTGGACCAGGACGACGGGGCGGGGATGGGCGGCGGAGGGCTTGCAGGAGTAGTCGTTCCAGCCACGCGACGTGGCCGTGGCGGCGGCCGGGGTGGCCGCGTTCGCGGTCGCCGTGGGGGCGACGAGAACGGTGAGGGAGAGGAGCAGGGCAGCGAGCAGGCTGCGCGCGCGGGGAACGCGCGCAGCACGGATCCAGGGCAGCATCGTGTGGTCTCCTTGCGGCTCAAGGGAGGTGCGATGGCGGTGCGCCCTGTGGCCCGGACCACAAGCTGTACGTGCTCATGCCAAATTACGCACGAGTAAGGTGGAGAGGGAAGTTACGCGTCGGTAAAAACTGGCGCGGCCCCACCGCTGAACGGATAATGGGGGCGGGCGGCCGGTCCGAGCCCGAGTACCTCACGCATCCGCACCGAGTACCCGAACCGACGCGGCGGGCAGTGAACCCGTGTTCGATCGAGGCATGAGCACCACAACACCGCAGCCCGGACACTCGGCCAAGAAGTCCCCTACGCCCCGGAAGGCCCCCACCACGGACCGCGCGCGCTTCTGGTCCGGCCTGTGCGCCGGCCTCTTCGTACCCGCTGCGCTGTTCGCGGTACTGCTGACCCTCAGCAGTGATCGGGCGGGGCGTTGCCTGACGTACGGAGATCTGTGCGGCGATTCGCTGCCCGGATGGCTGTTCGGCTGGAGCCTCGCCCTGGCCGTCATCGCTTGTGTCGTCGCCCTGACGGCGACCGCCGTACGCGTGCGCCAGGCGGCTTTCGGCACCCAGCTCCTCGCGGAGTTCGTGGCACTGACGGTGATCCTCAGCTACACCTGACCCACGGACCGGCCCTGATCCCCCGAACACGCCCTACGCCGTTCGGCCCCGCCCCGCCTGCGCGAACGCCGCCCCGCCCGGACGGTGGGGGCATGACTTTCGTCGACGAGGTGAAGAACGCCGTCACCCCACGGGCCGCCCTGCTCGTCATCGGTGTGCTCGCGCTGCAACTGCTGTTCATCGCGTCCTACGTGGGAGCGCTGCACAAGCCGAAGCCGACGGATGTCGCCTTCGGGGTGGTGGCCCCGCAGCAGATGTCCCAGCAGCTCGTCGACCGGCTGGACGGCCTCCCCGGCGGACCGCTCGACCCCCGTACGGTGGGCAGCGCGGCCGAGGCGCGCGAGCAGATCATGAACCGGGACATCGACGGCGCCCTGATCGTCGCGGCGGAGGGCCGTACCGACACCCTGTTGGTCGCCTCCGGTGGCGGGACCGCTCTGGCCACCGCACTGGAGCGGATCCTCACCGAGGCCGAGGGCTCCCAGGAGCGGGCCGTGCGGACCGTGGACGTCGCCCCGGCGTCCGGCGAGGACTTCAACGGGCTCTCGTCCTTCTACCTGGTCGTCGGCTGGTGCGTGGGCGGCTATCTCTGCGCGTCGATCCTGGCGATCAGCGCCGGCGCCAAGCCCGCCAACCGGCAGCGCGCGGCGATCCGGACCGGGACCATGGCGCTGTACTCGATCGTCGGCGGCATCGGCGGTGCGATCGTCATCGGGCCGATCCTCGGTGCGCTGCCCGGCAGTTTCTGGGGGCTGGCCGGTCTCGGCGCCCTGGTCGTCTTCGCGGTCGGCATGACCACGCTCGCGCTGCAGGCCCTCACCGGCATCGTCGGCATCGGCCTGGCCGTCCTGATCATCGTCATCGCGGGCAACCCGAGCGCGGGCGGCGCCTTCCCGCTGCCGATGCTCCCGGACTTCTGGCGGGCGATCGGCCCGGCCCTTCCCCCGGGCGCCGGCACCTGGGCGGCCCGTTCGATCGCCTACTTCCGGGGCAACGCGGTCACCGGTCCGCTGCTGGTGCTCTCCGCCTGGGCGGTCGTCGGCACGGCGCTGACCCTGTTGCTGTCGATGCGGAAGCGGCCGGACGCGGACCCGGCGGACGGCACGGGCACAGCGGCACCCACGGCCGCGGCCCCGGCGCCCGGTACCGGCGGGTCGACCGCGGCCTGACGCCGGGCGGACCCTCGCCCACTCCCCTTCGTCCCCTTCCTCCCTGATGATCCGTCTGTGGGGCCGCCGTGATGGCGGCCCCATCTGACGTACTCCCCAATTCTTGATGTCCGGTCAGCGCGATGACTAGGCATGACAGGTGCATGACGACATGCTGGACCCACCTCGTACACCCGACGAGGAGCACGGCCCAGTACCACTCCTTTTCCCCCCCACGGAGGTCGCTCATGCGTCGTCGATTCACGGTTCCGCTCGCCGCCGTCGCCCTGTCGCTCCCGCTCGCCCTGATCACCGCCGGTTCCGCCTCGGCCGCCCCCGCCGACAAGCCCCAGGTGCTCAGCTCCTGGACCCAGACGAGCGCCTCCAGCTACAACGCCTGGAACGCCGCCCGCAACAACCAGGGCGCCTGGTCCGCGTACGGCTTCGACTGGTCGACGGACTACTGCAGCAGCTCCCCCGACAACCCGTTCGGCTTCCCGTTCCAGAACTCCTGCGCCCGCCACGACTTCGGCTACCGGAACCACAAGGCCGCCGGGATCTTCCCCGCCAACAAGGACCGCATCGACTCCGCCTTCTACGAGGACCTCAAGCGGGTGTGCGCCGGCTACTCGGGCGCGACCAAGACGTCCTGCAACGGCACGGCCTGGACCTACTACCAGGCCGTGAGTATCTTCGGCGTCGCCCCGGCCAAGGCGGAATCCCGCAATCTGCCCCGGGCCGCCTGAGCAGCGGGACGGCACTGAGCACGGGAAGGGCCCCCGGTGCGCCGGGGGCCCTTCTCTTCACGCCGTCGTGCGGTGGAGCGTCAGCCGATCTCGGCGCCGTAGGCGGCCAGCGCCTCCGGAACCGGCTGGAAGAAGGTCGTGCCGCCCGAGGAGCAGTTGCCGCTGCCGCCCGAGGTCAGACCGAGCGCGGTGTCGCCCGCGAAGAGGGCGCCGCCGCTGTCGCCCGGCTCGGCGCAGACCGTCGTCTGGATGAGGCCGTTGACGATGTCGCCGTTGCCGTAGTTGACCGTGGCGTCCAGCGCGGTGACCTCGCCCTCGTGCACCTGGGTGGTGGAGCCGCTGCGGGTGACCTGCTGGCCGACCGTCGCGTCGCCCGCCTGGGTGATCGCCTGGGTGGAGCCGTCGTACAGGTTGACCTCGCTCGGGTGCGCGATGTCCGACGTGTACTTGACCAGGCCGTAGTCGTTCTCCGGGAAGCTGGAGCCCTCGTTCGCCCCGATCTCCGCGCCGCCCTGGGTGTCCGACCAGCTGGTGACCGACTCGGTGCAGTGGCCGGCGGTCAGGAAGTACGGCTCGCCGTCCTTGACCACGTTGAAGCCCAGCGAGCAGCGGGAGCCGGAGCCCCAGATCGCGTCGCCGCCCGCGATCAGCGGCTTGAACTCGCCCGCCGCCTTGTTCAGTTCGGCCTTGCCGCCGAGACCCTCGACCACGGCCGAGAGCTTCTTCCAGGCCGCGCCGTCGACCGTGCTGTCGGCGGTGACGAGGACCTTGTTGCTCACCGGGTCGACGGCCCAGGAGGTGCCCGGGATGGTCGCCTTGTCGGTGAGGGTCTGCCGGGCCGACGTCAGCTCGGCGAGGGAGTTCTCCACGATTCTGGCCTTGCCGCCCGCCTGGCGGACCTGCTCGGCGCCTGCCTCGTCGACGACGTTCACGACGAGGGCCTTCGCCGTGCTGTCGTAGTACGAGCCGGCCGCGGCCGCGCCCAGGTCACGGTCCAGGGTGCCGGCGAGCTTTCCGGCCGCTGCCGCGTTGAGGGTCTTGGCCGTGAACTCCGGCACATCGTCACTGGCGTTCGCAGACTGGAACGTGAATCCCGCTGCGACGAGCGCGATGACAGCCGAGCCGGCCAGCGTCGCGCGCTTCCTGGATATGCGTCGATGCTTCAACTTCGACCTCCTGTGGGGCCGTGCACGGAGCAAGTGGGGTGCTCGTACACGGAGGATGGGGCGCCCACTATTCCTAGGCCGGGAAACGCACACAAGGCCGACTTCCAGACGTGCACACGACACAGACGCTTCGCACGCGCGGCGTTCACCTACCCCGGGTCACGCCACGTCGGTTCCGTTCGCGAACACCCGGTGCAACCGTCGTCGGCCCCTGAGTGAGGACTAGTCCTGTCCGGTATTCGCCCCTGCCGTTCCGGATGCTGTGCCCACCCGTCCGGATGCCGACGGAAATCGTCCGCCGGGAGCATCCCCGTACCTTCACAGTTGCTCACCGTCGAACCGCCCCCGTAACGCCTCTGATGGGTCATCATCGAATGGGCGGCACGCGCCGGCCGGATGACCGAGCGGAGGAGGCACGGGTGCGCAATCGGGTGCTCGCGGCGGACGGGCGGCATCTGATGGTGGAGCGGATGGGGGATCCACGGGGAAGACCGGTGTTCCTCCTCCACGGCACTCCGGGCAGCAGGCTCGGGCCCGCTCCCCGCGGCATGGTGCTGTACCAGCGCCATACGCAGCTGATCACCTACGACCGCCCGGGGTACGGCGGCAGCGACCGGCATGAGGGCCGCCGGATCAAGGACGTCGCCGAGGACATCCGGGCCATCGCCGACTCGCTGGGCCTGGAGCGGTTCGCCGTGGTGGGCCGATCCGGCGGGGCCCCGCACGCCCTGGCCTGCGCGGCGCTGATGCCGGAACGGATCACCCGGACCGCGGCCCTGGTCAGTCTCGCGCCCCCGGACGCGGCCGGTCTCGACTGGTTCGACGGGATGGCCGCGTCCAATGTGGACGCGTACTCCACGGCGGCCGCCGATCCGGACGGGTTCGCGGAGACCTTCACCCTCCGCTCGGACCAGATCCGGCGGGACCCGGTCCGGCTCCTGGACGATCTGCGCCGGGAGCTGACCGACTCCGACCGGATGGTGGTCAACGACGCGGGGATCCGGTCCATGCTGCTGCGCAACTACAGCGAGGGGCTGCGCACCTCGGCGCACGGCTGGATCGACGACGCCATCGCCTTCTGCAGCCCCTGGGGGTTCGATCCCGCCCGGATCACCGGCACGGTGCTGCTCTGGCACGGGGTGAAGGACGTCTTCGCCCCGGTCGGCCACTCCCGCTGGCTGGCCGGGCAGATCCCGGGCGCCACCGCCGTACTCGAACCGGAGGCAGCCCACTTCGACGCGTTCCCCCTGCTCCCCCGCGTCCTCGACTGGCTGCTGGACGAGCGGGCGCACCCGGACAGACCGCTGCCGACCGCCGTGCCGGGAGGGTGAGCCCTCCCGGCCGGACGGTCACACCGGCATCGGCTCCAGTTCCCGCCGGAACCGCTCCTGGGTACGGGCGACCCTGACCAGCGGATGATCGTCGCCGAGCTGGCGCGACAGCTCGGGGACGATCTCCGCCCGCAACTGCACCGCCTGGTCCTCCCGTCCCATGGCATCGAGCGTGACCGCCATGTTCGAGGTCATGGCCAGGGTCTCCGGGTGGTGCGCGCCGAGCGCCTCGCGCAGCTGCCCGGACAGCCGCTGCTCGGTCTCCAGCACGATGTCCAGCTCTCCCCGGTCCGCTGTCGCGCTGGCCAGGTTCATCACACAGAACAGGGTGTTGGGGTGCTCCCGGCCGAACGCCTCCCGCATGGTGGCGACGACCTGGTCCAGCACCCGCTCCGCCGCTTCCGGCTCCCCGGCCCCCGTCAGATAGACGCCGAGGTTGTTCTGCGCCGCCAGGGTGTACGGGTGCCTCTCGCCCGGCACCTTCATGTACTGGTCGACGACCTCCTGCGCGGTGTCCCTCGCCTCGGCGCTCTCGCCCGCCGCGAACAGGTCCGCGGCGAGGTTGAGGTCGCAGGCCAGCGACTCGGGGTTGGCGGTGGTGTACTTCGCCCGGTAGCGGGCGCGGGTCGCCACCGTGAGACGGCGGGCGTCCTCGAGCCGGCCCGCCCTGCGCAACGACACCGCGAGGCTCTTCGCGGCGCTCAGGGTGGCGGGGAAGCTGCGGCCCATCGTCTCCTTGAAGCTGTTGTACGTCGTGCTGAGCAGCCCCACCGAGTCCTCGTACCGCCCGACCTCCCGCAGGTCACGGGCGAGGTTCATGGCGGAGGACAGGCTGTAGGGGTGTTCCGGTCCGAGCACCTGGGAGCGGAGGTCGTAGACGTCCTGGTCGATCTCCCGGGCGCGGGCGTACTGGCCGACGCTGCGCAGGTTCAGGGCCAGGTTGTTGGCGGCGGCCAGGGTCCGGGGGTGGGAGTCGTGGAAGATCTGCCCGAACCCCTCGTGGGCCTCGGTCGCCATCTCGATCGCCCGGGCGTAGTCCCCCAGCAGACCGAGGTCGATGGCCAGGCTGCTGGTGGTCATGTACGTGTGCGGGTGCTCGGGTCCCAGCACCGCCCGCTGCCGTTCCAGGGTGAACTCGTCGAGCTCCTTCGCCTCCACGTAACGGCCGCGGGTGCGCAGGATGTTGGAGAGGTGGAAGCAGAGGTACAGGTACTGCAGGTCCCGCTCGCCCAGCTTCTCGTGCCAGATCTCCCGCAGCTCGTCGCCGAGCGCCCCCGCGGTCCTGACGTCGCCGCGCTTCCAGAGGTAGCGGACCCGGTCGATCAGGAGCCTGCGGGTCTCCGGCTCCTTGCAGTTGCGGGCGTCGGAGGGGCCGAGGTGCGGCCAGATCGTCGCGAAGCGCGGCCAGGTGTCCGGGTTGTCGATCGGCTCGTCGTCGTCGGGCCGGGCGCCCGCGAGGATGCGGTGGACGACGTGCCGGGCCTCGCGCTGCTCCTCCTCGCTGAGCTGCGCCTTGATCACGGCCTGGACGAGGCGGTGCACCTGGATGGAGTTGGAGACCTGGTCGACCTTGGCGAGGGCGAACCGGCCGATCTCCCGGATGACCCGGCCCAGCACCAGCTTCTCCTGGAGCGAGGAGTCGTACGGCTTCAGCGCGTCGATCATCTCCTTGCTGTAGAGGAGGTTCGCGGAGATCGGTTCCGGGGCGAAGAAGGCGCAGAGCTGGAGCAGCCGTACGGCGGCGGGCGAGCGCTCCTTGAGCCGGGCGATGGAGATGTTCCAGGTCGCGGCGACCGGTTCCGGGTAGCCGGCCGGCTGGTTGAGCGCGAGGACCTGGGGCGCCTGCCGGCCGAGCTGTTCGAGATAGGCGTCGATGGGGGTGGCGGTCTCCGCGATCCACGCGGCGGCCTGCTCGACGGCGAGCGGCAGGTCGCCCACGGCGGTCGCCACCTGGGCGGCGTCCTCGTTGCTCAACCCGGGGGCCCGGCGCTGGAGGTGCTCGATCGACTCCTCGCGGAGGAAGACGTCCACGGGCAGCGCGTCCCCGTGCTGGGACCAGCTCTGGTTGCGGGAGGTCACCAGGATGTGGCCGGAGCCGCCCTGCGGGAAGTAGCGGCGCAGTCGTTCGGGGTCGTCCGCGTTGTCGAAGACCAACAGCCAGCGGTCCGACGGGACGCCGCGCCGCAGCAGGTCGACGGCCTCCTGGGAGGCGGCGGCCATGTCGTCGCCGCCCTGGGCGCCGAGCCGGACGGCGAGTTCGGCGAGCGAGGCGACGACGTCGTCGGGCTGCTCGGACGATATCCACCACACCAGGTCGTAGTCGGCCATGAAGCGGTGCACGTACTCCAGGGCCACCTGGGTCTTGCCGACGCCCCCGAGCCCGTACAGGGTCTGCGGCTGCGGCAGGACGACGGCGAGGCCGCCGCCGAGCTGGTCGCGCATCCGCTCCAGGACGAGCGAGCGTCCGGTGAAGCCGGGGTTGCGGGGCGGCGCGTTCCAGATCCTCGGCACGGTGCCCGGGAAGCGGGGCCCGGGCGACACCCCGTCGGCCACCTGCACGGGGCGGTCCAGGGCCCGCATCACGGCGGTGGTGGCGTGCACCTCGTCGAGCCGGAAGAGGTCGACCGGGTTGCGGTCGATGTACGGGGCGCTCAGGCGTACGTCCCCGACCCGCAGGGGGACCAGCCGGCGGCGGCCGCTGCCGACGGCCTCGGCGGCGGTCCGTTCCCACAGGTCGACCGCGCGCTGGGACTTCAGGTAGGCGCTGGAGAGGAGGACGACGGTGCGGGCCGCGTTCTCCGTGGTGGTGTCGGGCTCCTCCTCCGGAGGGCGTTCGGCGGAGACGTCGCGCGGAACCACCCGGAAGCCGGCCCGGGTGAGGATCGACTCGAGCCAGTCGGCCCACATCCGGTTCTCCGCCACATAGCTGAGGTGGAGGTCGGCGGGCAGGGCGGGCCTGCGCCGGGTGAAGGCGTCGCGGATCCGCAGGCGGACCTCCTCGCCGACCGGGGGCATCGAGGTGATCTCCCGGCCGGTGATGACCGCGGTGAGCCGTTCGAAGGCGGAGAGCAGCGAGTTGCTGAGCCCGGCCTCGTCGCCGAAGGTGGAGAGCGTCTCCTCGTAGGCGTAGTACGGCCGGTAGGGGATCTCCACCGCGCCCCAGTAGGCGGTGAGTTCGTCGCCGGACAGGTCGCGGGGCAGCCGGTCGAACTTGAGCCGGGCCAGCGCCCGTCCGGCGTCCGCCTTCTCCTTCTCGCCCTCGTCGATGCGCATCGGGACGGGGTAGAGGGCGATGGGGCGGCCGGTGTTGCGCTCGGCGATCTGGCGGGCGACGGAGGCGGCGCCGTCGATGGACTGGTCGCTGAGGGTGAAGCAGTCGACGAGGACGTCCGGGAGGTGGACGGTGCAGATGTCGGCGATGTCGCTGAGGCCGGTCCTGCTGTCGATGAGGACGTAGTCGTAGTTGGCCTTCATGTCGTCGCGCAGCGCGTCGAAGAAGTGGCCGCCGCCGAACCGGTCGTAGAAGTTGTCCCAGTCGAAGGTCGAGACGGTGGCGGAGTACTCGCGGTTCTGCCGTCCGGCGGAGACGAAGTCGAGCGTGCCGCCCTGCGGGAACTCCCAGCCGAGCGACTCCGGCGTCAGCGACACGGCGTGCGGCTGGATGCGGGCGTAGTCGCGGTGCCAGTCCTCGGCGCGCTGGGCGGGGCTGGTCGCGGCCCAGGCGTACTCGGTGATCAGGTCGATCACGCCGGTGGTGGCGCCGAGCGTGGCCGGGTCGAGGAAGGGGTGGAAGAACCGGTGCAGCCCGGGGGCCTCCAGGTCCCAGTCGACGGCCAGGACCCGCTTGCCGTTGGCCGCGAGGATCCAGGCGGTGTTGGCGAGCGCCATGGTGCGCCCGGTACCGCCCTTGTACGAGTAGAAGGTGACGATGCGCCCGTCACGACCGGCACTCATAGGTCCTCCGCTTCCGTCGCAGGGTCGTGCGGGTCGGGTATGTAGCTCGTACTGCCCATGGGGCCGGTGAGCCGGGTCCGCTCGCCGGATCCGCCACCGGATCCGGGAGGGTAGGCCTTCGCGTGTTTGAGATACTGCTGGGCGGCCACTTCGACGACCTGGGGCAGGAGTTGGCCGAACGCCTCCATGGTGGGCACTCCTTTCGCCGCGGCACGGCAGAGGGCCCGGCCCTGGCCCATCTTGATCGGCATGGTCGCTTCGAGCTTCTCGATGAGCTCGGTCTCCGCCGCTCTGCTCTGGTGGTCGTCACGGCTCCACGGCACGACCATGGTCACCCAGGGGCGGTTCTCGGCGTCGAAGGCGGCGAGCCTGCGGCGGTGGTCCTCGTCCCTGAGGGCCCAGCGGTCGACGAGCAGGATCTCGGGGGTGCTGGGCGGGGCCTTGCCGTCGTGCCGGTCCTCGTCGAACGAGGTGATGACGGCCTGGTAGTTGAGCGAGCGGACCAGTTCCTCCGCCACATAGGCCAGCGGGCGGGCGGCGGCCGGGTAGTAGGGGTTCCAGTCCTGGGGGTGGTCGCCGTAGTGGTCGCTGTTGCGTCCCTCGGGCAGATCGTGGCGGGTGGGGGCCGCGATGGTGATCTGCATCGGCCGGGGAGCGCCGACCCCGCTGCTGGGCGAGCCGAAGGCGCTGGGCGCGAGACGGTAGTCGACGGGCCGGCCGGTGTCGATGCGGACCGAGTCGGCGACGCTGACGATGCGTTTGGCCAGTTCGTAGACGGCCCGTTCGTATTCCTCGGCGAAGAGGCGGAGCTTGATCAGGCCGTAGAGGCCGTCGCTGACGTACCGTTCCCCGAAGTCGCGGTGGTTGAACTGCAGTCGTTCGGCGGAGCCGGGCAGTTGGCTCGGCGGCACCGGCACCCAGAGCGCCGGGACGATGGCCTCGGCCGGCTGGTTGGAGCGGGCCCGGTGGTGGATGGCCCGCTGTTCGAAGGCGTACCACTCCTTGCCGCACATCTCGCTGGCGAAGTAGCGCGGCGAGAACAGCGGGACGAAGACCCGGCAGGTGGCCAGGACGTCACCGAGCCGTTCCGACCAGCCCTCGCCGGAACGTATCTCCCGGTCCATGAATCCCGCGGGCGCTCCCGCGGGTAAGTCGGTCATGGCCATCACATGGCCGCACAGATCCTGGAACAGCCGCTCGACCCACATATCGGGGTCCGTGCCGCCGCCGTACCCCGGCGTGTGGGCGTAACTCAGAAAGAAATACGGCCGATGGCCCACCGCTCGCTGTTGCGTCGATGCGTGCACACGACCCCCGTCCTGTGTGAGCACTCGCATCCCAGAAGGAGGAAGGGAGTGCAAGCGAACTCATCATTCCGGAGCGGACCGCTTTTCACCCCCCTGCCGTTCGGTCATTCGAACGTCACTTTCCGGTCAGACGCCAGGACGTTCGATGGGTGACCGGACGGCGGGGCGCTCCTGCCGCGATTCTTCCCGGCCGCACTCCGTGTTCCGCTGATCTCCTTGCGGACAGCGGTGATCAGCTGTTTTCCGTCGACCGTCACCTCCGCCGCGTTCTCGATCATGTCGAGGGCCTCGGGAACACCCGCGAGGAAGCGCGGATCGTAAAGCCCGAGCCCCGCCCGTTCGAATGTCTCCGCCAGCAGTCGGGAGAACGTCACGTGTTCGCTCCCCCAAGGCGTCCGATGTTCCCAGGTACCGTCCAAGGCGTAAAGATCCGTCACTTCACCGAGGGCCCGCAGTTTCGCCCGGCGGAATCCGCTCAGCAGGCCGAGTGCCAGCCGCTTCGCCTCCACCGACGGCCCGACGCCGAGCGCGCCGGGCCCGTGGTGCCCCGGCTCGGCCTCACCGGTGAACAGCGGGGTCAGCGTGGTGAGCGTCCGGGCGGCCTCGGCGGCCTGGTCGGGTACGGCGTCGGCCAGCAGCGCCCAGGCGTCGCCGACCCGGTGCGCCCAGGCGTCGGCCTTCTCCGCTTCCAGACGGTCGGTCGCGGGGGCGTCGAAGCAGTCGCGGAGGGGGTCGAGGTCGTCCAGCAGGAGTACGGGGGCGGGCGCCCGGCGCAGGACGTGTACGGGCAGCCAGTGCGGGCCCTCGGGCTCATCGGGTGCGATGCGCAGCTCCGTGCCGGGAGCGCCGGGCGCGGCGTCCTGCCGCCGGACGAGGAATCCGTCGCCCGTGGCACGCACCACGGCGGCACCCCGCTCCCCCGGGCCGCCGAGGAGCACGGTGCCGAGAGTGGGCAGGTACAGGCCTCCGTCGCGGTACGCCACCGGCACGGACAGGTCGAGTCCGGCGCGGACGGCGGCGGCTGCCACGGTCGCGGCGAGCCGTTCAGCGGCGGGTTCGGCCAGGCCGCGGCCGGCCTCGACGTCCGCCAGGGCGTCGATCAGCCACGTACGGCTGTAGGGGTGCGCGAGGACCGCGTCGAGCGCCTCGGCGCCCGGAGTGTCCGCCTCCACCGTCGCCGCGAGCCGCCAGGCACCGTCCCAGAGGGCCCCGCCCCGCCCGTCGAGGGTGTCGTGGAGAGCCGCGAGCAGGGTGCGGGTGAGGTCCTTGTGGGCGGCGAGCAGTTCCTCCGGGGCCCGGACGGCGGGCGATTCGGTGGCGGCGGCCGTGCGCTCCTCGATGCCCCGGATCAGGGCGGCCAGGTCGGCGCAGTAGACCGACGGGTTGTCGAAGCCGCTGTCGAGGCCTTCGGGGCCGCTGTCGGAGCGGTAGCGGTGGGTGTAGAGCCCGCCGCCGCACGACCGCACGACGGGGCAGCGGCGGCAGGTCTCGCTGACCCCGGCCAGGCCGAGCTGGCGCGCCCGGACGCCGGGGTGGGCCGCGACCTCGTCGAAGGTGTTGCGGAAGACGTCGAACCCGGTGGCGGCGGCGCCCTCGTAGGCGCTCTTGAGCGAGTCGACCTGTTCCAGCTTCCCGTCGGTCTCGATGACGACGAGGTCGGTGGGGGCGAGGCCCAGGGACTCGGTGAGGCTGGGGCCGCCGTTGAGGCTGGAGAGCACCGAGGCGAACATCCGGACGGGCATGGGGCGGCCCTGTTCCGTCCAGCGGTCGAAGACCGTCAGCAGCCAGTCGGCGTACGCGGTGGGCGAGCCGTCCGGCCGTGGGGGCGGGTCGTCCCAGGTGGCGTGCGGCAGCAGGAAGTCGACGAGCGGGGGTTCGAGTCCGGCGAGGGCGTCGTGCACGGCCACCGGGTCGTTGTGGATGTCGACCGTGCACAGCAGGCCGAGGTCCAGGTGGCGGTAGCGCTCCTCGCGGAGCAGTTCGACCGCGCGCATCACCATCGGGTGGCTGCTGCGTCCGTCGGCGAACCGGCGGTGGCGGTCGTTGGCCGCGCGGTCGCCGTCGAGCGAGATCCCGACGCGGACGTGGAACTCGTCGAAGAGGTCGAGGTAACGGGGGCTGAGCTGGACGCCGTTGGTGTGGATCCTGAGGTCCAGCTCAGCGATGCCGTTCAGGGCCGAGCCGAGCTCCTCGCAGACCCGTCGCAGTCGCGCGGGCCCTGCCAGGAGCGGTTCCCCGCCGTGCAGGATCACTGTGACGGAGGGAAGCGCATGAGCCGTCGCATGCTCGGCCAGGCGCCGGGCAGTCCAGGAAATCGCTTCGTCAGAGATGACCTTGGGGCGGGTCAGCCAGCTCTGATCTGCGTGTTCGTAGACATAACAGTGATCACAGGCAAGATCGCATCTGCTGTGCACTTTGAGCACGAATTCACGGAAGGGGACCAGGGGTCCTGTCATTCCGCCATTCTAGCCACCTTCTGACGCCAGCTCAGAGAGCCGAATTGAACGTGGAGATCCGGGTGGACCGGGCCGTTGTCGCACCGCAGACACGGCTGATCTTCCTGGCGGCCTCGGGGCTGCGGACGTCGGTCGCCGAGAGGGTCGCGCGGGTCTTCGCAGAGGCGAATGCGGGGGTGGTTCCGAAGGTCTTCACGGCCGTCCTAGGGGGATCCTGAAGGGGTCTGTTTCCGGACATTGAAACGCTGCCGGATTCCATGTCATCACACGGCCCGGCACGCGCACTTTACTACCGCTGAGGCCCTTTCACATGCCGACGGACCAGCCTTCGCACCGGCTCCGGAAAGTAGGAGCACACCTTCCGTGCGAGCGTCCGGGTGAGCGGGGGACGAACGGCGGAACCGGTGGGCCGGGGAGCCGGCTTCCCGGCCACCGACCTGTGCAGGTGAGGGGCTTTCCGGCGTCGGCGGAACCGCCTGCACAGGTGCCGGGCACGCGCATCGTGGCGAGTCCGGCAGGGCCCGGCCGACGCTCACCGGGGTGCCCCGGCAGGGACGGCGATTCACTCGTTCACCGGCTCCTCGCCGGGAACGTCGCGTTCCGCCCGGGAGCCGCCGCGGGCGGTCCGGGACGCGTTCGTGGCGATCGCCCACGACCCCCGTGCCCCGCGCCCGGACGTGGAGCGCCTCGGTGGGCACGGACGTGGCCGAACCCCGCCGTAACAGCCGTCCGAGGGGCCGGGGCGCTCTTGCCGCGTCCCGCCCTCCCCCCTACTCTCGTGGCCCCGGGCGGGGCAGGCGCGACGGTCGTCCGGGTCATACGACAACTGCAGACGGAGGCGACCATGACGGCGTTGCCCGAGCCGCTGAGATCCATGGTCTTCAGGAACGACGACCTGCCGGCCCTGTTCCACCACACGGACGCGGTCGCCGTGGCTCGCCAACGTGAGGCGGTGAACACCACCCGGGCGCAGTTGGCGCTGCTCGTGGCCGGCACGGTGCCCGCCGCGCTGCCCTGGCACGCCGAGGACGGTCCGGCGGCCCGGGCCCTGTACGGGGCCGCGGTGCTGGCCTATCTGGGGGTCCTCTTCGTGACCTTCCTCGCCTCCCAGCGCAAAGCAAAGTCGCATTGGCAACTCAACCGCTCCGCAGCGGAGTTCATCAAGTCCAACTGCTGGCGCTACTCGGTCCACGGCGCGCCGTTCGACAGCGCGTCCGAGCACCCGGAGGCGCTGTTCGCCAACCGCCTGGAGGACGGCCTTCAGGAGTTGCGGAAAGTGGGCTGGGCCGATCCGCGCGAGGAGCTGCCGGATTCCGGCGGCCTCATCACGGAGTCCATGCGTGCACTGCGGAACAAGGCCTACACGGTCCGCAAGGAAACGTACGTACGGGACCGGCTCATCGAACAGCGGCGCTGGTACCGCAGACGTCAGCAGGCCTCCCGGCGCGGGGCGCTCCTGTGGTCGGGCGCCATCGTCGCGCTGACGCTCCCGGCGCTGGCGCTGAGCGTGGCGCAGACCTTCGGGGTGGGCCGGTCGTTCGGCCTGACGGGGGCGCTGTCCGCGGCGGCCGCGGCCTGTCTCGCCTGGAACGAGACGCGCCGGCACCATCCGCTGATCTCGGCGCACTCGCTGGTGGAGAAGGACCTGGAGTCGATGCAGGCCGCCATGGAGACCACCCTCACCGAACGGCACTGGCCGGCGGCGGTGTTCGAGACCGAGCGGATCGTGTCGCCGGAGCACACCGACTGGCTGGTCAGGCATCGCGTGTGACCTTCTGCCGCACCCCGGCTCCGGTCAGCCGCGCCGCACCCCGTCGCGCCAGATCACGGTGACCGGGCGGCCCAGGGTGCGGGCGTACGTCACGATGTCGCCCGTGCCGCCGAGGCCCCGGGCCGGGAGGCCGTCCCAGACCGCGAGCAGCCGGTCGCAGTGGTCGGCGATGTAGGCGCCCGCCGCGTAGTAGGCCTCGTCGGTGGAGTGCGGGAAGTCGAGCCGGACCTCCTGCGCGGCGCGGGCCTTGAGCTTGCGGTAGCGGGCGAGGTCGACGGCGTTCTCGAAGCAGTCCTCGTAGTCGCCGCTGGGGATCACGGCGGTCAGTTCGGCGCCGCAGGTGAGGGCGAGGTCGGCGAAGAGCTGGTCGGCGCCGACCGCCAGGCTGGAGAGCGCCTGCGTCGCGCCGTCGAGGCCGCACAGCGCGGCCCGCAGCCCCGCGAGCACATGGGCCTCGGCCTCGGCGGGGATGGAGCGGTGACCGGTCACTCCGATGCGATTCACGGACCTGCTACCCCCTGATGCCAGCGGAGCGCACCCCGGGGGCGGGCCCGCCCCCGCCGCCCCGTCGCGACGACCCGTCGTGGCGACATCCTCTCAAGAGCCCCCGGCGAGCGGGAGCCCCCGTCCGGAATTCCGGACGGGGGCACGTATGTACGGACAGCTCCGTACCCGGCCCGGGGCGGGGCCGGTCAGTACACGCTGACGCCGTACGCGCTCAGCGCTTCGGTGACGGGCTGGAAGAAGGTCGTTCCGCCGGAGGAGCAGTTGCCGCTGCCGCCGGAGGTGAGACCGATCGCCCGGGTGCCGGAGTACAGCGGGCCGCCGGAGTCGCCGGGCTCGGCGCACACGTTGGTGCGGATCATGCCGTAGACGACGTCGCCGCCCCCGTAGTTGACGGTGGCGTTGAGCGCGGTGACGGAACCGCTGTGGGTGCCGGTGGTGGAGCCGCGGCGGGTGACGGCCATGCCGACGGTGGCGTTGGCGGCGCTGGTGATGTCCTGGCCGCCGACCGTGCCGTCCTTGGGGATGGTGGTGTTCGTGTAGCGCACGATCCCGTAGTCGTTGTTCGGGAAGCTGGATCCGGCGGTCGTGCCGAGCACGGTGGTGCGGGCCGAGTTGGCCCACCAGGTGGTGGCGCCCTGGGTGCAGTGACCGGCGGTCAGGAAGTAGTAGGTGCTGCCGCTGCGGACGTTGAAGCCGAGGGAGCAGCGTCCGGTGCTGGAGTAGATCGCGTCGCCGCCGGAGATCAGCTTGGTGAACTTTCCGGGGGTGCGCTCGATGCGCAGGGCGTCGGCGTTGGTGCCGGCCGACTTCTTGATCCGGTTGATCTCGGCCTGCGAGACCGTGCTGTCCACGGTGACGACGAGGCGCTTGGACTGCGGGTCGATGTTCCAGGCGGTGCCCGCGATGTCGGCGCCGAGCACGGCGTCGCTCGCCGCGGTCAGCTGGTTGGCGCTGAACGTACGGGGGGTTTCGGCGTTCGCGCTGGGGATGGCCATCGCCGCGACGGCGGCGAGCCCCGCGATTACGGCCGTGGTACGGACGCGTCTCGCCGCGTTGGAGCGGATGGTGGTGCGCTTGATCCTCACGTCGGGTTCCTCCGAGGGGAATCGGGGGCCCTCCTGTGGGGTGGCGGGCCCGTGAGGCGCAGTCGGGGGCCTGTCCGGATTCCGGATTTGCCGTGCCCCTGACAATCGCTGACCGGAGTATCGAGGGGCCCGGACGAGAGGCGCAAGAATGCCTTTCGGCCACCTGGATCACCCACGCGTCCGGCCCCGGGAGCCGTGGGACTGCCGGGGCCGGAGGGACCGCTTCCGCGGTTCAGGCGTCGATCCGGTTCCGCTCCCCCGCCGGGACCGCCACGGTGAGCGTATTGCCCGGGGGCGGGAAGGGGCAGATGAAGTGATCGGCGAAGGCGCACGGCGGCAGCAGCGCGCGGTTGAAGTCGACGTTCACACGGCCGTCGGCGGCGGGCGCGCCGGGCCGCAGGAAGCGGAAGCGGTAGCTACCGTTCCCGCTGGTCGCGTCGGCGAAGACGGCCCACAGCGACCCGTCGGGTTCGACCGCGACCTGGAGCGTGTGCTCCTCGCCGTCCACCGTGAAGGCGATCTCGCCGCCGAGGCCGAGGCCGCGCTCGACCCCGTCCGCGTTGGCCACCCGTACGGTCCGGTCGCTGTACGGACGGAAGGTCCCCGGCAGCGCCCAGCGGGGGTCGTACGGAGTGGCCTCGATGGTCGAGAAGGCGTGCCGGGCCGCCGATCCCGGGTCGAAGTCCCGTACCGCCCAGAGCCCTTCGCGGCGGAGCACCACCAGCCGCCGCTCCCCCTGCGCCACCCGGGCGTCGTCGATCGGTCCGCGGTCCGCGCCGAGCCGGATCTCGCCGGTCAGCGGCTTGCCGTCGACGACGATGCCGTCCTCGGCGGAAGCCGTCAGGACCACCTCGTCACCGTCCTCGCGCCAGCGCCCCGGGACGGCCGGAATTCGCCCTTCCGGGTAGTCGGAGAGCCAGTGGGTTCCGGTCAGGGAGAGCGGGCCGTACGGGGCGGCGACGGCGACGACACGCCCCTCGTGCCAGCGCTGCCACTCCTGCGCGGCGTCCGGCCCGCCGCCCTGCTCCTGCTGTGTCGCGTCCGTGCTCATGCGGTCAACCTTTCCATACCGGCTCCGGCAGGCCGAGGTGCGACCGCAGCGTGGAGCCGGTGTATTCGGAGCGGAACGCTCCGCTCTCCTGGAGGATCGGCACGACCCGGTCGACGAAGTCGTCCAGGCCGCCGGGGGTGAGATGGGGTACGAGGATGAAGCCGTCGGCGGCCCGTTCGTCGACGAACGCGGTCAGCTCCGCCGCGACGGTGCCGGGCGAGCCGATGAACGACTGCCGGGTGGTCGTCTCGATGACCGTCTGCCGCAGGGAGAGCCCCTTGGCCTCGGCGAGCGCGCGCCAGCGGGCGACGACAGCGAACGGATCGCCGTGCCGGACCCGGCCCTGGGTGATCTCGGAGTCGGGGACGGGGTCGATGTCAGGGAGCGGCCCGTCGGGGTCGTACGCGGAGAGGTCGGTGCCCCAGATCTGTTCGGCGGTGAGGATCGCGTTCTGCGGGGAGACCTGCTGCCGGCGGATCTCGGCGGCGTTCTCCTGGGCCTCGGCGTCGGTGTCGCCGGTCACCACGGTGACACCGGGCATGATCTTGAGACTCTCGGGCTCCCTGCCGTACGCCGCGAGCCGCGCCTTGACGTCGGCGTAGAAGGTGCGGCCCGCCTCCAGGGTGCCGTGCCGGGTGAAGATGATGTCGGCGGCCGAAGCGGCGAACTCCCGGCCCTCGTCGGAGTCCCCGGCCTGGATGACCACCGGGTGGCCCTGCGGCGAGCGCGGCACGGTGAACTCACCGGAGATCGTGAACTGCGGCCCCTCGTGCGTAAAGGGCCGCGAGGTGCCGTCGGGCGTCCAGGAGTCCCACAGTTCCCGGGCGGTGGCGACGAACTCGGCGGCCCGGGTGTACCGGTCGGCCCGGTCCAGATAGCCGCCCCGGCGGAAGTTCTCCCCGGTGAAGGCGTCGGACGAGGTCACCACGTTCCAGGCGGCGCGCCCCGCGCTGAGGTGGTCGAGGGTGGCGAGCCGGCGGGCCAGTTCGTAGGGCTCGTTGAAGGTGGCGTTGACGGTGGCGGCGAGACCGAGCTTCTCGGTGACGGCGGCCAGCGCGTTCAGCACGGTCAGCGATTCGGGCCGGCCGACCACGTCGAGATCGTGGACACGGCCGTTGTGCTCGCGCAGCCGCAGCCCCTCCGCGAGGAAGAAGAAGTCGAACTTCCCGCGCTCCGCCGTCCGGGCCAGCTGCTCGAAGGAGGAGAAGTCGATCTGGCTGCGGGAGCGCGGATCGGCCCACACGGTGGTGTTGTTGACGCCGGGGAAATGGGCGGCGAGGTGCATCGGACGGGCCACGGTCAGGCCTCCTTCGCTGTGGTCCCGGCGGCGGCGTACCGACTGGCGGGGCGCACGAGCCCGAGGTGTTCGCGCAGGGTGCCGCCGGGGTGGAAGGTGCGGAACAGGCTGCGGTGCTGGAGGAGGGCCACGGTGCCGTTGACGATCCTTTCGAGGTCGCGCTCGGGGGTGATGGGCGTGAGGTGGAAACCGTCGGCCGCGCCGGCCCGGTGCCACTGGGCGATGAGGTCGGCGAGGTCGACCGGGCCGCCCCGGAAGTAGGTGCCGCGCCCGGCGAGTTGCGGTCCGCTCTCCAGACCGGGTTCCGGCGCGGTCTCGACGTCGCCGAGGTCGACGGTGAGCGCGACCAGGATCCGCAGGGCCCGGGGGTCGCGCCCGTGGGCGGCGGCCTTGGCGCGCACCTCGTCGCGGACGGCGGCCGCCTGCTCGGGGGTGGTGGCCCGGATGTGGACGACGTCGGCGTGCCGGGCGGCCGCCTCGCGGGCCGGTGCGGTGGTGGCGTCGATGACGGTGACGGGGCGGCCCTGCGGCGGGCGCGGCACGATGGCCGGGCCCTTCACCCTGAAGGTGGAGCCCTCGAAGTCGACGTAATGCAGCTTGTCCCGGTCGATGAAGCGGCCGGTGGCGGTGTCCCGGATCTCGGCGTCGTCCTCCCAGCTGTCCCAGAGCCGCCCGGAGACGTCGGCCACCTCCCCGGCCTCCTGCCACAGCGCGGCGGGCGGCGCGGCGGGGCGTCTGCCGAAGAGCCTGGCCTCCGCCTCGGTGGTGGACACATCCGCGCTCCAGCCCGCGCGGCCCCGGCTCACCCAGTCCAGGGTGGCGACGGCCGAGGAGAGGTGGAAGGGCTCGGTGTGGGTGGTGGTGACGGTCGGGACGAGGCCGATGCGGTCGGTGGCGGGCGCGACGCGGGCGAGGACGGCGAGCGCGTCGAGCCCGGGGCGGGCGAACGAGTCGCCGAGGGTGACGTAGTCGAGCGCGCCGTCCTCGGCGAGCTGCGCCAGCCGGAGGTAGTGCCCGGCGTCGTAGTGCGGCGGGCCGCCGATCTCGGCGGCCAGGTGGAGGGATGTACGGGCGGACATGGCGGGGACCTCTCGGGTCGACGGTCGGTCGGGGGCCTCGCCGGGCCCGCGTCCGGGCCGCGCGCCGGACGGGACGCGCGGCCGGGACAGCGGGTCCGGCGGCCCCTGGGTCAGCTCTTGGTCCTGGGCAGACCGGGCGGGTTGATCTCCGACTTCTCCACGGCCTCGCCGCTGAGCCCCCAGCGCTTCAGGACCTTGGCGTACGAGCCGTCCTGGACGATGTGGTCGATCGCGGCGGCGTACGCCTCGACGAGGCCGCTGCCCTTCTTCGTGGTGGCGGCGATCTTGCCCTGGAGGTCGCCGCCGGCGCCGGAGAGCTGGCCGACGATCTCGGACTGGCCCGCCGTGGCGACGTGGTAGGCGGCGGTGGGGCTCGGGCCGAGATGGGCGTCGACCCGGCCGGACTGGAGGGCCAGGTAGTAGTCGGTGTCCTTCTGGAAGTACTTGATGTCCACGGGCTTGCGTCCGGCCTTGACGTTCTCCTCGTTCCACTCGACGAGGATCTTCTCCTGGTTGGTGCCGGAGGAGACCGAGATCGTCTTCCCCGCGACGTCGGCCGGCTCCTTCACCTTCCAGCCGGAGCCCTTCTTGGCCTCGAAGGCGATGTTGTCGAGCCGGTAGGTGGCGAAGTCGTACTTCTCCTTGCGCTCCTCGGTCACGGTGACGTTCGACAGGACGGCGTCGAACTTGGAGCTGTCCAGACCGACGAAGAGGTTCTCCCAGGACACCTCCTCGAACTGCGGCTTCAGGCCGAGGGTGTCGGCGACGAGGGTGGCGATGTCGATCTCGGAGCCGATCCGGGTCTTGTCGTCGGTGGCGTAGAAGCCGAGCGGCGGCGAGGCGTCCGCGCTGGCCCCGATCCTCAGCGTGCCGCGCTTGCGGATCGCTTCCGGTACGAGGTCGGCGGCGGCCGCCGCCTTCGTGCCTCTGATGCGGTCCTGGTCGGGTCCGATGTTGACCCCGGCGTCCTTGTGGCCCTTCGGGGCGGCCAGGTCGGTGGAGGGGTCGGAGGTGCCGCAGGCGGTGAGCAGACCGGTGGCGGTGAGGAGGGCGAGGGCGAGGGTGGTGCTGCGGCGGACGGACACGTACGTACTCCTTGCGAGGGCGAGAGACATGAGAGCGGGTCAGAGGACCTTGGAGAGGAAGGCGCGGGTGCGTTCCTGCGCGGGGCGGTCGAGGAGGTCGGCGGGCGGGCCCTGCTCGACGATGCGGCCCTCGTCCATGAAGACGACGGTGTCGGCGACCTCGCGGGCGAAGCCGATCTCGTGGGTGACGACGATCATCGTGGTGCCGCCGTGGGCCAGGTCCTTGATGACGTCGAGGACCTCGCCGACGAGTTCGGGGTCGAGCGCGGAGGTCGGCTCGTCGAAGAGCAGCAGACGCGGTTCGAGGGCCAGGGCGCGGGCGATGGCGACGCGCTGCTGCTGGCCGCCGGAGAGCTGTCCGGGGTAGGCGGCCGCCTTGTCGGCGAGGCCGACCCGGTCGAGGAGCTTCTCGGCCGCCGCGACGGCCTCCTTGCGGGGGCGGCGCAGCGCCGACACCGGCGCCTCGATGATGTTCTCCAGGACGGTGAGGTGCGGGAAGAGGTTGAAGTTCTGGAAGACGAAGCCGATCTTGGTGCGCTGGCGGAGCACCTCGCGCTCGCGCAGCTCGTAGAGCTTGTTGCCGTCCCTGCGGTAGCCGACCAGGGTGCCGTCCACGCTGATCCAGCCCTGGTCGACCTTCTCCAGGTGGTTGATGGTGCGCAGCAGGGTGGACTTGCCGGAGCCGGAGGGGCCGAGGATGACGGTCACCTCGCCGGGCCGGACCGACAGGTCGATGCCGCGCAGCACCTCCAGGGAGCCGAACTTCTTGTGGACGGAGCGGATTTCGACCATGGCATCGCTGGGTGCGCTCATCGCACGGCCCCCTTGGCGTAGTGACGTTCGACGTAGTGCTGGAGGACGGAGAGCACGGTGGTCAGCAGGATGTACCAGGCGGTGGCGACCATCAGCAGGGGCACCACCCGGCCGTTGCGGCCGTAGATCACCTGCACCTGGTAGAAGAGTTCGCCGATCGCCATGACGGAGACGATCGAGGTGCCCTTGAACAGCGAGATGATCTCGTTGGCGGCGTTGGGCAGGATGGAGCGCATCGCCTGCGGGAGGACGATCCGCCGCAACTGCCGGAACTTGGGGATGCCGAGGGCGGCGGCCGCCTCCAACTGGCCGCTGCCGACGGCCAGTACGCCGCCGCGCACGATCTCCGCCGCGTACGCCGCCTGGTGCAGGGCGAGGCCGAGGACGGCCGCGCTGGTCGCTCCGACGAGGTTCATCGTGTCGAAGGAGAAGAAGCCCGGCCCGAACGGGATGCCGAACTGCAACTCCTGGTAGAGGTAGGCGAGGTTGAACCAGAACAGCAGTTGCACGATGAGCGGGATCGAGCGGAACGCCCAGATGTAGGCGTACGCGACCGTTCTCAGGAACACGCTCTCCGACAGCCGCATGAAGGCCAGGACGATGCCGAGGGCGAAGCCGATCGCCGTTCCGTAGAAGGTCAGCTGGAGGGTGATCCAGACGGCCTTGAGGATGGTGGGCGCGGTGAAGAACTGCGCGAAGACGTCCCATTCCCAGCCGGGGTTGGTGATCAGTCCGTTGAGGAACTGCGCCAGGAGGACGGCCGTCGCGGCGATGGCGGCCCACCGCCAGGGGTGGCGCACGGGGACGACGGTCAGCGCTTCGTGGCCGGCGTCGGGCGCATCGGCTTTCGTGACGGGCGGGTCGACGGGTGGGTCGACGGGTGGGTCGACGGGTGGGTCGATGGGTGGATCGCTGGTCAGCGACATGGGAGGAGTCCTTGGGCGCTCGGGCGGCGGTGGTACGGAAAGGGGGGCGGGACCCGGTCAGGAGGCGAGAAGACCGCGACAGGAGAGGTCGCGCAGGAAGGCGAGCGCGGCACGGGCGGCGGCGTCGTTCTGCCGGAAGGCGGGGCCGCCGGTCCGGGGCCGGGTGAACGCGCCGCTGCTGCGGGCGGTGGTGAACGGGCCCAGTGCGAAGCGGCGCGGGTGCGGGCGGCCGTCGCGGTCCAGCACCCGGCTGTCGGCCGGGTCCACGGAGAGCAGGCCGGTCTCGGTGACGGCGGCCCCGTCGTCGCGCAGGGCGCGCAGCAGCGGGCTCGCGGTGTGCCGGAGCGAGGGGTCGGGGAGACGGGCCTCGACCAGGGCGCGGGCCTCGGTGTGCGCACCGGGGACGGTGGCGCCGGCAGCCCGGAAGAGGCCGCGTTCCTCGTCGGTCTCCACGGTGAGGTCGCCGCCGAGGAAGCGGACGACGCCGGCCCGGGAGAGGGCCAGGAGCTGCTGGAGCCGGGGACCGGGCGGGCCGGAGGCCAGGTAGCTGAAGAACCCGTGCCACCAGCCGCCGATGTCGCCGAGCCGGACGAGCTGGGCGTAGACGGAGAGCAGCCCGAGGAAGACCGCGAGATCCTCGCTGTGTTCCGGGTCGTGACGGCGGGTCAGGTCAGCGGTGATGTGATCGCGCAGGGCTTCCTGGAGAGCCTCGGGCGAGTCGAGGCGGACACCGTCGAGGGGCCGGTCGAGCGCGTCGAGGTCGAGCCGGTCGGCGGGGTCGGGCACGGCCTCGGCGACGAGCCCGGCCAGTTCGGGGCTGCCCGGCTCGGCGGCGGCGTACTTCTCGGCGAAGACCTCGTGGGCCAGGGCGGTGCGCTCGGGGTGGGCGGTGAACAGCCGGTGGTAGTGGGCGTGGCCCAGCTCCTTCGCGACGGCCGGCCAGACATCGCGCCGGAAGTCGAGCGGCCCGGGCCCGCTCAGCAGCCCCTCGGTCCACTCCGGCCCCAAGTGCTGGGGCAGCGGCGGGCGTTCACCGGTCCAGCCGTAGCCGATCTTCGCGTGGTACGGGACGCCGCGCCGCGATCCGACGTACAGCACGGGTTCACGGCCCGACGGCAGGTAGACACCGTTCTCGTGGCGTCCGCCGCGTCCTTCGGTGAGCAGGACCATCAGGTCGATGAAGGCGAGCCCGAAGCCCCGGACGATGACCGGCTCCCCGGGGCGCAGGGCCTCCAGGTCGCTGTCTGCGGTGAAGTCGGGCGGCAGGTGCACCAGATCGTGCCGGCGGGCGAAGGCGGCCAGTTCCTCCTGCTCGGGCTCCTTCTCGGCGTCCAGGTGGCCCACGGTCAGCACGACGAGGTCGGCGAGGAGGGGTTCGGCGCGGTCCTGGAGCCGGACGCGCTGGCGGCCGCCGCGCGCGCCGGTGACGGCGAGGGCGGTGGTGCGGTGTTCGTGCACGGTGATGCCGGGCGGCAGGGCGGCCAGGGCGCGGTCGTAGGTCCAGCGCAGATAGGCGCTCTGGAGGCGCCGGGTGGGAAAGTCCGTTCCGGCGAGGCCGTGTATCTCGGCCAGCACGGCGGGATCCGCGTCCGGGACGACGCGGCCCGCGCGGACGTCCTCGGCCCAGACGTCCAGGGCCGGGCCCGCCACGACGGGGCCGTCCAGTTCCACGGTCTCGTCGGTGAACATGGTGACGTCCTCGGCCATGGAGTTCATCCACAGCAGCGGTGACTGGTCGGGGCGCCAGATCCGGCCGCCGCCCGCCGGGTGGGGGTCGACCAGATGGATGTCCAGGCGTTGATCCCCGTACAGCTCAGCGGCGTTGGCGGCGATGCGCTCGATGACGCCGGTGCCGCGGGGGCCGCCGCCGATCACCACGACGCTGGGTGCGGAGCTCATCGCGCACCCGCCGTGCCACGGGCGTAGTACCGCTCGACATAGCGCTGGCCGATGCTGAGCAGCGTGGTGACGATCGCGTACCAGAGTGTGGCGACGAGGAGCAGCGGGATGACTTCGTAGGTGCGGTGGTAGACGAGCTGGACGGAGTAGAGCAGGTCCTGCACGGCGATGATGCTGACGATGGAGGTGCCCTTGAGGGTGCCGATCAGCATGTTCCCGGCCGGCGGCACGATGGAGCGCATCGCCTGCGGCAGCACGATGCGCCGGAACCGCCGCCAGGGGCCGAGGCCGAGGGACTGGGCGGCCTCGACCTGTCCGCGCTCGACGGAGAGGATGCCGCCACGCACCACCTCGGCGGCGTACGCGGCCTCGTGCAGGGTCAGCCCGATGACGGCGATGGTGACCGGGCCGAGGAGGCTGACCGTGGAGACGCCGAGGATCTGCGGGTACAGCGCGCCGATGTTGAACCAGAACAGCAGCTGGACCAGGATCGGCGTGGACCGGAAGAGCCAGACGTAGCCCCAGCCGACCGCCTGGAGCACGGGGTTGCCGGAGAGCCGCAGGACCGCGAGCAGGGCTCCCAGGACGAAGCCGAGGGCCACGACCACCGCGGTGAGCCAGAGCGTGAGCCAGAGTCCGCGCAGGACGGGGACGGTGGCGAAGTAGGAGAACACGACGTCCCACTGGAAGGCGTCGTTGCGGATGACGGAGTTCAGCGCCAGCGCGAGCAGCACGAGGACGACGACTGCCGCTGCCCAGCGGCCTGTTCGGCGTACGGGGACGATGCGCGGCACGACGTCGGCAGCGTCCTTGGCGAGCGTCGACGAAGAGGCGGAGGAAGAGGATGAAGAGGATGAAGACGAAGGGGGCAGCGAGACGGTCTGCGGGGGCATGCGGGAGCTCCGTGGATGCTCAGATCGAACACGGGGCGTGCCTTCACACCGGAAACCACACATGGGCCGGGCCCCTCAGCGCCGGTCCGTCTCCGAGATAAGCGGCGTGTGCGGGGAGTTGTCAAGCCTGTCCACACTGTGAGCCGTACATCTCACCTCGGTTGACGCGCACTCGGATGCCTGTTCCACTTGGCCCATGCATCCGCAGCAGTGGCTGGTCACCCGCTCCCACATCGACTTCGGTCGCGTGTGGTCCTCTTCCTGTTGAGCTGACCCTCTGCTGTCCGGCTTTTCCCGCTCACGCCCCTTTTTTCGGCGTTCGAGCCCCGTTCCTCGCGTGACTTCACCTTCACCACACCGCGCAGCCCTCCCCTCGCTCCGCTGAACACTTCTGCCGTCCCCCGCGTCGCCGTGGCCCCGTGCCGCCGTGTCCCGGGGGCGGCCGGCCTCCCCTGACGAACCCGGAGAAGCACAGCCATGTCCCGATCCCGACATACCGCCCTGTTCGCCCTGATCACCGTGGCCGCACTGACGCTCACCGCCTGCGCCGAGCCGACGGACGCGGCGGACGGCGGGTCCGGCAAGGGCGCCGCCAAGGGAAAGACCCCGACGACGGACGTGGTCTCGCAGGTCCGCAAGGACGAGGCCGCGGCGAAGCTGCTGCCCGCCGGGGTCCGCGAGGCGGGCACCCTGCGGATCGCCTCGTCCGTCGGCACCCCGCCCGGGGCCTTCTACGAGGAGGACGGCTCCACGCTTGCCGGTGCGGACATCGATTTCGCGGACGCGGCGGCCCGGGTGCTGGGGCTGGAGCTGAAGCGCGAGGTGGCGTCCTTCGAGGCGATCCTGCCGGCGCTCGGCAGCGGGAAGTACGACCTGGGCACGGGGAACTTCGGCGTCACCGACGAACGCCGCAGGACCATCGACTTCGTGACGTACATCAACGACGGGCAGGGCTTCGCGGTCCGGGACGACAGCGAACTGAAGAAGGTCACCGACCTCACCCAGCTGTGCGGCCTGACCGTGGGCACCGGGGCGGGCACCACCTTCGAGGTGACGCTCCAGGAGAATCTGCCCCGGTGCGCGGAGGCGGGCAAGAAGCCGTACAAGGTCAAGACCTACGCCGACCAGGCGGCCGTCTGGATCTCGCTCCAGCAGAACCGCTCCGATGTGGTGATGTCCACGATCAACGGGCTGCGCTACGCGGTGAGCCAGCAGGAGGGGCTGCGCTTCCTCAACGAGTTCAAGCGGCTCGACGTGGGCTTCGCCTTCAAGAAGGGCACCCCACTGGCCCCCGCCTTCCAGGCCGCGGTCAACCGGCTCAAGGAGGACGGGACCTACGACCGCATCCTGAAGAAGTGGGGCACCACCGAGTCCGGGATCGAGGCCTCCGAGATCTCGCCGCCCGAGCTGAAGTGACCTGACGCCGGCTCAGCGGCCCCCGCCGGATCAGCAGTCGCAGCCGCAGGAGTCGCCGCAACAGCAGCAGCCCTCGCCGCAATCGCCGCAGCAGCTGCACGCCTCGCAGCAGTCGCCGCAGTTGTTGCACGGCGCCTGCCGCGGCTCCCTGGTCCAGGGGTCCTCGAAGGTCCCGCAGCACATCTGGCAGGTGCAGGCCAGCCCGGCCCACACCAGGCATCCGGCGATCAGTCCGCGCCGGTCGCGGGGCGGGCGCGGCGGGGGCGGGGCGGCCGGACCGCCGGGCGGCGGACCGTACGGATGACCGGGCGTCGGACCGTACGGGTTCCCCGGCGGCGGCCCGAAGGAGCTGTCGGGCACCAGCAGCCCCTGCTGCCCCTGGTACTCCTGCTGTCCCTGGTGCTCCTGGTGCGAGCAGGCAGAGGTGCTGAACGCCCGGTCGACCGAGCGCCGCAGCTCATGGGCGAGCAGGACGTGGACGAGCTTGCCGTCGGTGAACTCCACCTCGCGCAGCGCCAGCCGTACGCCGTGCAGCGCGTCGTCGCAGAGCCGGCGCGCCTCGGACAGCGGGGTGCCGGTGGCGGTGAGCGGGTTCCAGGCGCCCGACGCGGCGTCAGCTTCCCGGTCCTCCACGGCATCCAGCAGATGCGCGAGCCGCCCGAAGAGCCGGCCGGCCTCCGCGAGCGGCGCGGCGTTCCGCGGCTTCCCGGCGAGTACGGCGGTGTGCGCGAAGGCGGCGGCGGTGGCCGTCTCGGTGGGTTCGGTGACCGTCAGCAGCGGGGTGCCGATCCCGGCGAGCGTCTCGATCCCGGTCTGCCGGTCGACCGCGTCGACCAGGAGGGCGGTGTCGAAGCCGAGGGCCGCTCCGGTCCGCGCTCCCGCCCGGTCCCACCCGGCGGCGACCCGGCGCGCGGCGGCGGCGACCGGGCGGCGGGCCAACAGCCCGTCCCGGTCGGCGACGTGGTCGCGGACCTTGGCCGAGGCGAGCACGAGCGAGACGGCCGCGGCGAGCCTGGCCCCCTCCCCCTTGGCGACCGGCGCGGTGCGCATGGCGCGCAGCGGGCAGGGGCCGGCGGTGCGGCGCCCCTCTGGCGTACGGCCCGCCTGAGCCTCCGTCAGGACCGAGACGATCAGACCGTCATAGTTCGTGACGATACGGGCGAACTGTCCGTGATCCGCCCTCAGGGCCAGGCAGAGGCCGCAGAGATGGGCCATCCACTCGACCTTGAGACCCTCGGAGAGCCGATGGGTACAGGGCCTGACGATTCCGAACACGACGATCCCCCGTGAGCCGTATCGCCGGTGCGCGCCGCTCGCTGCACCGGAGCGTCGTGCATCGTATCGAGCGCCCCGTTCACCCGTACGTCCCCCGGGTCACCCGTACGGCCCGGAGCATCATATTTTCCTTCCGCAAGCCCTCTTATGCAGGAGGAACCCTGACGAACCGCCACATCTTCTGCACCAGTACCGTCACGAATCACCTGCGCGCCGACTATCCACTTGGCGCGGTATCCGCATCATGGACGACCATAGGGATACGAAAGAGATGCGGAACGCCAAGGAACCGCGGTGAGAGGAGGCGTCCATGGGATCGGTGCGCAAGGCGAGTGCCTGGCTGGGCCTCGTAGAGGACAACGACGAGCGGTACTACGACGACGAGTACGCCGAGGGTGCGGAGACCGGCACGGGCAACCAGGCCTGGGTCACCGACCCCCGGGTGCAGGTGGCCGCGGAGGCGGCCGAGGAGCAGGACCGCCGGATCGCCACGGTGACCCCGGACAGCTTCCGGGACGCACGGGCCATCGGCGAGCTCTTCCGGGACGGCGTCCCGGTGATCGTCAACCTCACGGCCATGGACCCCGCCGACGCCAAGCGCGTGGTGGACTTCGCCGCCGGGCTGATCTTCGGTCTGCGCGGCTCGATCGACCGGGTGGCCACCCGGGTCTTCCTGCTGTCCCCCGCCGACACCCAGGTGGTGGCGGGCGAAGCCGCCGGCCGCAAGGCCGACGGCTTCTTCAACCAGAGCTGAGCAGGGCGCTCGCCGGACAGATCCGGTCAGCGCCTCCGGTCGGCGCGCCCCTCCGGACGTGCCGTGGTCACCGGAAGGCGTCGAGACCGGTGAGCGCCTTGCCCAGGACCAGCTGGTGCATCTCCACGGTTCCCTCGTAGGTGAGCACCGACTCCAGATTCGTGGCGTGCCGCATCACCGGGTACTCCAGCGAGATCCCGTTGGCCCCGAGGATCGTGCGCGAGGTGCGGCAGATCTCGATCGCCTCCCGCACGTTGTTGAGCTTGCCGAAGCTGACCTGCTCGGGGCGGAGCCGCCCCGCGTCCATGCGCCTCCCCAGATGGTGGGCGAGCAGGATGCCCTTGTGCAGTTCCAGGGCCATGTCCGCCAGCTTGGCCTGGGTGAGCTGGAAACCGCCGATCGGCCGGCCGAACTGTTCCCGGCTCCTCGCGTAGTCGAGGGCCGACTCGAAGCTGGCCCGCGCCGCGCCCATGGCGCCCCAGACGATGCCGTACCGCGCGTGGCTCAGACAGCTGAGCGGGCCGCGCAGCCCCTTCGCGTCCGGAAGCACCGCGTCGGCCGGCAGCCGCACCTCGTCCATGACCAGCTCGCTGGTGACCGAGGCGCGCAGCGACCACTTGTGGTGGATCTCGGGCGCCGAGAAGCCGGGGGCGTCGGTCGGCACGACGAAACCTCGGATGCCGCGCCCGTCCTCGCCCTCGTCGGTCTGCGCCCAGACGACGGCGACCCCGGCGACCGAGCCGTTGGTGATCCACATCTTGCGGCCGGTGAGGATCCAGTCCTCGCCGTCGCGCTTGGCGTACGTCCGCATCCCGGCCGGGTCGGAGCCGTGGTCGGGCTCGGTCAGGCCGAAGCAGCCGATGATCTCGCCGGCGGCCATGCCGGGCAGCCACCGCTGCTTCTGCTCTTCGGAGCCGAAGCGATGGATCGCGTACATCGCGAGCGACCCCTGTACGGAGACGAGCGAGCGGATCCCGGAGTCGGCGGCCTCCAGCTCCAGGCAGGCGAGCCCGTACTGGACGGCGCTCGCCCCGGCGCAGCCGTAGCCCTCCAGGGACATGCCGAGCGCACCCAGGGCGCCGAGCTCACGGGCCAGCTCGCGGATTCCGGGCAGCTCGCCCTTCTCGTACCATTCGGCGATGTGCGGCAGGACGCGGTCGGTGGCCCAGGTGCGGACGGTGTCGCGGATCGCGAGGTCGTCCGCGCCGAGCAGATCGTCGATGCCGAGGGGATCCGAGGCGTCGAACGGCGGGAGCTTCGACGGCTTCGGTGACTCGGTGCTGGACATGAGGGTGCCTCCGGCGGCTCGCACGGTGCTCGGAGGGACCGGGAGACGCCCGCCCTCCGAAAACTAGCAGTGGTAGTCAGGGCGTCGTGCTGACGTTACGGCTCAGTGTGCCGCTCGTCCAGAGCCGGTCGCCTCGGCCGGCTCGCGCCGCGCGGGCAGGATCGGGCGCGGGGCCGGGCGGTCCCGGCCGGGCGGGCGGGCAGCTTCGGGGACCCGGAATCCGGAGCCCTCGGGCTCGGCTGCCACGGGCTTGACGGCCTCGGGCTCGCTCCGGAGGCAGTGCTCCTTCGGCGGGCAGTCCATGACCTTCGGGAGCCGCAGGGCGGCCAGCGCCCCGAGCAGCAGCAGCCCCGCGCTGACGAAGAGCGTGATGTGGAGGCCGCCGATGAAGGCGTGCCGGGCGGTGGAGCGCAGCAGGTCGCCCATCGGGCCGCCGAGCTGCGCGGCCACCTGGTAGGCCTCGCCCAGCGAGTGGGAGGCCTCCGCCCCGGCGCGGGCGGGGACGCCCTTCTCGCGCAGAGAGGCTAGGCCGGGAGCGTAGGCGGCGTTCATGACGCTGCCGAGCAGGGCGATGCCGAGGCCCGCGCCCAGTTGGTAGGAGGTCTCGCCGATCGCCGCGGCGCCGCCCGCCCGCTCCGGCGGGGCGTCGCTGAGCATCGACTCGTACGCCCCGAAGAGCGTGGTCTGCAGTCCGAAGCCGAGCAGGACGAAGGCGCAGGTCAGCAGCGTGGGCCGGTCGTGCTGGCCCATCGAGGTGAGCAGCAGCACCGAGGACGCGGTGAGGACGAAGCCCCAGCCGACCATGCGGCGGGGGCCGATGCGGCGCAGGGTGTACGAACCGGTGGCGCCCGCGGCCATCGCCGCGAAGGTCAGCGGCAGCAGCCGCAGACCGGTCTCCAGCGGGCTGAGCCCCAGCACCAGCTGGAGGTACTGGACGGCGATCAGCTGGAGGCCGACCAGCGCCAGCATGGCGAGCACGATGCAGCCGACGGCGGTGGAGAAGGCCGGGCGGGCGAACATCGCGATGTCGATCAGGGGATGGCTGCGGCGCTTCTGCCGGCGCACGAAGAGGATCAGCAGCGCGAGTCCGAGGGCCAGCGGGCCCAGCGAGACCGGGTCCAGGAGCCCCGCGCCGCCGCCCAGACGCTTGACGCCGAGGACGACGCCGAGCACTCCGGCCGCGGCGGTCAGCGCGCCGAGCACGTCCCACGGGCCGTCGTCGCCGCCGCGCGACTCGGGCAGCAGCCAGCGGCCCAGCGGCAGGATCACGGCCATCAGCGGGATGTTGATCAGGAAGACCGAGCCCCACCAGAAGTGCTCGACGAGGAAGCCGCCGACGACCGGTCCGGTGGCGGCGCCGACCGCGGCGACCGCGGTCCACACACCGATGGCGAGCGCCCGCTCCCGGCGGTCGGGGAAGACCTGGCGCAGGATCGACAGCGTGGCGGGCATGATCATCGCGCCGCCGACGCCGAGGAGGGCCCGGGCCGCTATCAGGACGGCGGGGGTGTCGGCCGTGGCGGCGAGCGCGGAGGCGACGCCGAACAGCGCGTACCCGAGGAGCAGCACGCGCCGTCTGCCGATCCGGTCACCCAGCGTGCCGAAGAGGATGAGCAGCGAGGCGCAGACGAGGGGGTAGGCGTCGACGATCCAGAGGAGGGCCGTGCCGCTCGGGCGCAGATCCTCGGTGACGGCCGGAACGGCGACGTGGAGCACGGTCGCGTCGAGTGCGACGACCAGAAGACTGAGGCAGAGGACCACGAGGACGACCCAGCGGTTGGCGTCGTCGGCGGCTTTGCGCAGCCGGACCCCGGCCGTGGTCGTCCCGGACATCTGCGTACCTCCCGATGAGTCCCTCGCGCTCGGCGGACCGACGGTGACGTGGGGTGTACGTCCCTCGGGCCCGGCATCGACGGGCGAGTGATCCGTCAGCGTACGCGAGTTCGGTGTGGTCAGACGTGGTGCACGTCATACCCCGGTCCGCAGCACAGTGTGGCGTACGCCATCCCGGGCCCGGACCCCCGCCCCGACGGGGCTCCCGACCGGCGGTCGGAGCGGGGCGCGGCGCGACGGCGTGCGCCTCCCCCGAATGGCGGGATCAATTGCCGCGGATTCCGATGCGGCTCATTTCCGAGAGATCAAACACGCTTACGAACGGAACCGGCGGGCCAACCTTCGGGCTATTGGGCGCAAGATCACAGGGATTCTTCTCCGCACCCGGAAAAGAAGCCGTTCCGAGACAAAGTCCACATCACATCGTCATCACAAAGAGCCCGGATTGGCCTGCTTGCACGCTCACTCGCTGTAACGTCGATTGGGTGCGTACCGACATCTTTGCCCGGCTGGACCGGGAGCCGGAACCGCCGAAGATAGAGGCACCGCGGATGAGCCGTCACCGCATCGCCCTCTTCGGCGGGACGTTGGCGTTCTATCTCGCCATCGTCTGGGCGGTGCTGATCACGTCCTGGCTGGTGACCCTGGACTGGAAGGTCATGCTGTTCCGGCCCTACCAGCAGTGGCCCGAACTCCACGCCTTCCTGGACTACTACGTCGTGCTCGGCCAGCGCGGCCCCACGGCGGTGATGGTCGCCTGCTGGCTGGGCTGGCGCTCCTGGCGTCAGCACACGCTCCGGCCGCTCCTGGTCCTCGGCACGTCCCTGCTGCTGCTCAACGTGACGGTGGGCGCGGTCAAGCTGGGGCTCGGCCGGCTCGGCCCGCACTACGCGACCCAGATCGGCTCGGCCGAGATGTTCGCCGGCGGCGATATATTTCCTTCCGGGCACACCGCGAACGCCGTCGTGACCTGGGGAATCCTCGCCTATCTGGCCACCACGCCGCGCGCCAGGCGCTATCTGTCGGCGGTGTCCGCGACGGTCTCGCTGGGCGTCGGCCTCACCACCGTGTACATCGGTACGCACTGGCTCAGCGATGTCGTGCTGGGCTGGGCGGCCGGGCTGCTCATCCTGCTGGCGCTGCCCTGGTTCGAGCCGCTGATCGCCCGGACCGAGGCCTGGATCTTCGCGATGCGCGAGCGGTGGCGGGAGCGCCGCGGCGGCGCCCGTCCGGCGCCCGTGACCGGGGCCGGAACCGGGGCCGGGCCGCAGCCGGTGCTGCTGCCGCAGTCGATGGCGACCGACGGCCTCACCGCCGAGGCCGTGACCGCCCCGGCCGAGCCGGTGCTCCCGGCCGGGCATCCGGCGGGGAGCACCAGGGCGCGGGCCCACGGCGGGCACCCGGCGCGTCCGGGCGGGATGCCGGTCGCCCCGGCGGGCGTCCGCCGTCCGCCGCCGCACACCGAGCGGGGCCCGCGCGGCGCCGGCAGTCCGGCCCGCCCGATGTCCGGCGGCTGACACACCGCTCCCCCGTACGCCGATGGCCCCGACCGAGGTCGGGGCCATCGGCGTACGGGGGGGGATCCCGGTACGGCCGGCGGGTCAGCCCAGCCAGCAGCGCGTCACGGTGCCGTCCTCGACCTGGAAGTTGATGCGGCCCTGGCGGAACTCCATGGTGAGGAACGTGCCCGGGGGCACCGCCCTGACCGTGTCCCAGCCGCGGCTTCTGGCCTGTTGCTCGGCGGCGTCGGCGGCGAGGCCGACGTACGCGTCGGCGGCGTCGTCCGGCTGTGCTGGAGGGGTCGGTAGAGATGCCATGTCTTCACCGTAGGCGGCCCCGGACCGTGACGGAAGGCCGGGCCGGAAGGGCGTTCGACTGCATCTCCACATGCCGTGACGGTCACGCTTGTGTCACAGGATCCCCACACGCCTATACGCGGTTCCATTCACTCGAACGGACCGCCCGGAAGTATCTGCGCGTAATAACGAGAACCCTGTTCAGCGGCGTGAGGAGGCACCGGCGGCCTTCCGGAATCATGGGAGTGACCTGCCGCTTTTCCCGTCGTCGGGGAGTGGATCCCGAATGGCCGCGGCACCGGAATTTCCCGCCCCCGTAATCCGGTCTTTCCTTTCCGCACGTTTCCCTCACCGCGCCCGGAGTCTCACGGTCCGTCGAGCGCACGTGTGAGCCGGTCCCGGGCCTCCCGCAGGACATCGGACAGCTCGGGCGGCTCGATCACCTCGAAATCGATCCCCATCATCAGCACATGGATCACCAGCACGGTGAGATCCGGCGCGCCCGCGGTCAGCCGGCAGGTGTCCTCGTCCACGGCCTCCAGCACCCCGGCGGACGGCGACACCCGCCGGGCCGCCTCCGCCAGTGGGGCCTTCAGCAGGACCACGGCCCGGGCCGCGTACGCGGAGACCGCGACGCCCTGGGAGACGTACGCCGCCAGATCCTCGGCGGGCGGGGTGCGCGGGGCGAAACGGGGGCCGTGCGGCGGGGTCGGGGTGATCCGGTCCACCCGGAAGGTGCGCCAGTCCGCCCGCTCCAGGTCCCAGGCCACCAGATACCAGCGGCGTTCGGTGCAGACGAGCCGGTGCGGTTCGACCGTACGGCGCGAGAGCTCCCCGCCGTGGGTCCGGTAGGCGAACCGGAGCCGCTCGGTGTCCCGGCAGGCCCCGGCCAGCTCGGTGAGCAGACCGGGGTCGACCGCGGAGTCCTCCGGGCCGTGCAGCATCGGCACGGTGAACGCGCCCAGCGCGCTCACCCTTCGGCGCAGCCGGTTCGGCAACACCTGTTCGAGCTTGGCCAGTGCGCGTACGGAGGTCTCGCCGATGCCCTCGATGCCGTGTCCGGCCGCCGTGCGCAGGCCGACGGCGACCGCGACGGCCTCCTCGTCGTCCAGCAGCAGCGGCGGCAGCTCGGCGCCCGCCCCGAGCTGGTAGCCGCCGCCGGTGCCCCGGCTGGCGTTCACCGGGTAGCCGAGATCGCGCAGCTTGTCGACGTCCCGGCGCACGGTGCGCGGGGTGACGCCGAGCCGGTCGGCCAGATCGGCGCCGGACCAGTCCCGGTGGGCCTGCAGCAGTGAGAGCAGTCGCAGCAGTCGTGCCGAGGTCTCCAACATGCGGGCGAGTCTGCCAGGGGCAGCGGACAGCCTCTGTCCGCTACCCCCTCCGCTACCCCCTCCGCTACCCCTTCCGCTGTGCCGCCGGGGTCGGCGGCGCGGCCGGCCCGTGCGGCGGTGGGGTCACGCGGACTTCCCCTTGCGGATCACGTCGGCGGCCTTGTAGCGCAGGGCGTAGGCCCCGTCGAGGACACTGCCCCGGGTGCGGTGCAGCGCGGTGCGCAGGGCGCTGTGTCCGTGCCCCCGGGCGCCGCGGGCGACGAGTTCGGCGAACAGGCTCTCGTGGCGTTCGGCGATGCGCGCCGGTTCGAAGCGGGCCGAGGCGCTCAGCGCGGCCCCGCCCATCCGGTGGCGCAGTTCGTCGTCCTCGATCAGCTGGAGCAGGGCGGCGGCGATCGCGTCCGGGTCACCGACCGGCACCAGGCGCCCGTCGACGCCGTCCTCGATGATCTCGGCCGGTCCGTGCGGGCAGTCGGTGGCGACGACCGGCAGACCGCCGCGCATCGCCTCGACGATCGTCATGCCGAAGGACTCACGGTCCGAAGTGACGGCGGCGATCGACCCCTTGGGCCACTCGGCCTCCATCGGGTTGACCGAGCCCATCAGGAACACCTGCTTCTTCAGGCCGAGTTCGGCGATGAGCTTGCGCAGCGCCGACCGCTCGTTGCCGGTGGCGTCCCCGCCGCCGTAGATGCGCAGCCGCCAGTCCGGGCGGGCCGCGGAGACCTGGGCGAAGGCCCGCACCAGGAGGTCGTAACGCTTGATCCGGTGCAGCCGGCCCGCCGCGACGACCCACTTCAGGTCGCCGTCCGCGGGCGGACAGGCGGGCTCGGGAACGGCGTTGGGGATGGACTCGATCCGCAGGCCAGGCAGCTTCAGCCGACTGCGGTAGTCGTCCGCGTCGGCACGGGTGACGGTGGTCAGCGCGTCGAGCAGCGTGTACCGGTGGGCGATCTCGCGGCGCAGCCGGTAGCCGTGGCTGTCGAGCGTCAGGTGCTCCTGCCCGACGCGCACCGGTCCGCGGCGGGTCTGCCGGCTGAGGTGCACGTTGAGGCCGGGGCGGGTGCCGACGACGACGTCCGCCTCGACGGACTGGAGATGGGCGGCGATGCGGGCGTCGGTGAGCCTGCTGTACTGCTTGTGCCTGCTGTCCCCGCGCGGGAACACGACGGCGGGCCTGGCGTGTTCGGCGTCATCGCCCTCGTACGTCGCGCTCTTCTTCCGCAGGTCGACGAGGTGGCGCAGGCTCACGCCCTCGGGCGCTCCGAGGAGAGGGACGTCGTGGTGCCGGAAGACCGACACGATCTCGACGTCGTGCTGCTCGGCGAGCGTACGGGCGAGCGTGAACGTCGTCCGGATCGTCCCTCCGATTCCGTAGGCATTGTGCAGAAGAAAAGAAATATGCATGGTGTCGCTGTTTCCCCCTGTTGATCTGACCTGTCGATCTGACCTGCCAAGACTGCACTTCCGGTATATTTCTGCCCGAAATGCACCGGGAATCCCGGAGCGTCTGGAAAAGCACGCAAGAGATCCCGTTCCACTGACGGAACCGCCGCTGACCTGCGGGTTCCGGAATCCATGGATCCGGATGGCCGTGGGCCCCGAAGTGACCGGACCCGCCTCCGCGGGCCACCGGCGCGGTAAACCGATCGCCTACCCGCCATCCCTTGGCCAACGCTTTCCTTCGAGCTTGACGTAGGGAAAAGCCGATGGGTTGCCTGCGCCCGGGCAAAAGATTCCGGGCGGGCGCGACGGGCCGTGCGTCGACTCCTCGACGTACCGATGTGTCGACCTGTTCCCCACTTCCGTCCGCCCCGGTGCGTGACCCCGGCCACGGATCCCGCGTTGTCTCTTCATGAGCCGGGAACCACCCGGCCCACGCACCGAGTTCGAGGAGCCCCCGTGCCGCGCATGCTCGACGTCAGCCAGGACGTACGCGCCGAGATCGGCGACGACGAAGCCGACCGGCTGCTCGTCGGCGACAACGCCCCGGGCAGTTACGACTGCACCTCCTGCCGCACCCCCGGCGACTCCGACCAGGAACGCACCAGCACGGTGCTGTTCATCGGCGACGAGACCGCCGTCCTCGCGTTCGCCCACGCGACGTGCATCCCCTCGCAGGTCGTCAAGGTCGCGGAGGACCAGCTCCAGGGCGCGGTGCGCAGCATCACCGGCAGCGAGCAGAAGAACACGGAGGGGCTCATGCCCGAACAGGCCGTCCTCGGCATCACCAGCGGTCTCGTCCTCATCGAGGACGATCTCCGCCCGGCCCTGGTCGTCGAACCGACCGGCCCGGTCGCCCGGCCCGGAACCGACGGCAGCGGGGGCGACGAGTTCCTCCAGCTGCTGCTGGAGCAGGGCTTCCGCCCCGCCCCCGACATGAACCGGCTGCCGGAGGTCCTGCCCGGCTGGTCCGTGCTGCTGGCGGTGGGCCAGCTGCACGCCGTGCTGCAGCCGAGCGCCGGCGGCGGCAACCCGGTCGCCTGGTGGCAGGCCCACCAGCCGCTCCAGGTGACCGACGGCTGGCGGGCCGCGGTCAACAAGTCGCAGACCGTCCTCGTCTTCGCCGCCCCGGCCGGCACCATCGGCCAGCAGCCGCGCGAGGACCTGCTCCGGGACGCCCTGGAGAAGGCCGCGGTCAACGGGCTCCTGGTCGCCGCCTCGATGCCGCTGGCCGGGACCTGATCATGTCCGGCCGGCTCGGGCACCCCCGCCGAACAGCGTTTTCTCCGGCGGGGCCGCATCCGACGGGCGGTGAGGTCGTTGGCACCTACGTGCACTCATACGACTCCTCCCGCCAGCATCAGAGTCAGATCCCTGCCATGCGTCCTTCGCAGGATCCGTCGGGGGGCGTGTCCCCCACCCCGATCTACGACGCGCTGTACTCCGAGTACCGGCGCTCGTTCCGGGCGTTGCCGGGCGACCGGAGCGGCGAGGAGAATCTCGGGTTTCCGGCCTTCGGCGCCGGTCTCTTCGCCTCCAGGGCGCCGCTGAGCGGTCACCCCGCTTCCTCCGGGCACAGTGGCCACAGCAGCCACGGCAGTCACGGCGGGCACAACGGCCAGAGCGGGAGCAGCGGGCAGAGCGCAAGCAGTGGGAGCGGCGGAAGCAGCGGGCAGAGCCAGCACACCGGCAGCCTCGGCTCCTGGCAGCGGGTGGGCCGGCACGCGGGGCGGCCCCGGCCCGCGGCGCTGCCGCCGGGGTCGCGGGACTCCTGAGGTCACGACGGAAGCCACGAAGCCCCGGACGCTCTCGCGAGAGCGTCCGGGGCTTCGTCATGTGCCGGTGCTACTTGTTGCGGCCGCGCTTCTCGCGGACCCGGACGGAGATGTGGATCGGGGTGCCCTCGAAGCCGAACTCCTCGCGCAGCCGGCGCTCGACGAAGCGGCGGTAGCCGTGCTCCAGGAAGCCGGAGGCGAAGAGCACGAAGCGCGGGGGCTTGGTGCCCGCCTGGGTGCCGAAGAGGATGCGCGGCTGCTTGCCCCCGCGGATCGGGTGCGGGTGGGAGGCGACGATCTCACCGAGGAAGGCGTTGAGCCGGCCGGTGGGGACGCGGGTCTCCCAGCCCTCGATCGCGGTCTCGATCGCCGGGACCAGCTTCTCCATGTGCCGGCCGGTGAGGGCCGAGACATTGACGCGCGGGGCCCAGGAGATCTGCGCGAGCTCCGTCTCGATCTCGCGCTCGAGGTAGTAGCGGCGCTCCTCGTCGAGGGTGTCCCACTTGTTGAACGCGACGACCAGCGCGCGCCCGGCGTCCACGGCCATGGTGATGATGCGCTGGTCCTGGACGCTGATGGACTCGCTGGAGTCGATCAGGACGACGGCGACCTCGGCCTTCTCCACGGCGGCGGCCGTACGCAGCGAGGCGTAGTAGTCCGCGCCCTCCTGGAGGTGGACGCGGCGGCGGATGCCGGCCGTGTCGATGAACTTCCAGGTGATGCCGCCGAGCTTGATCAGCTCGTCGACCGGGTCACGGGTGGTGCCGGCCTGCTCGTTGACGACGACCCGGTCCTCGCCCGCGACCTTGTTCAGCAGGGAGGACTTGCCGACGTTCGGGCGGCCGATCAGGGCGATCCGACGGGGGCCGCCGAGCGCGGTGCCGAACTTCTGGGCCGGGGCGTCCGGCAGGGCCTCCAGGACCGCGTCCAGCATGTCGCCGGTGCCGCGGCCGTGCAGCGAGGAGACCGGGTAGGGCTCGCCGAGGCCCAGCGACCACAGGGCGCTGGCGTCCGCCTCGCCGCTCTGGCCGTCGACCTTGTTGGCGCAGAGGACGACGGGCTTGCCGGCCCGGCGCAGCAGCTTGACGACGGCCTCGTCGGTGTCGGTGGCGCCGACGGTCGAGTCGACGACGAAGACGACCGCGTCGGCCGTCTCGATGGCGTACTCGGCCTGGGCGGCGACGGAGGCGTCGAGGCCCAGCACGTCCTGCTCCCAGCCGCCGGTGTCGACGACCTTGAAGCGGCGTCCGGCCCATTCGGCCTCGTAGCTCACGCGGTCGCGGGTGACGCCGGGCTTGTCCTGCACGACGGCCTCGCGGCGGCCGATGATCCGGTTCACCAGGGTCGACTTGCCGACATTGGGGCGGCCGACGACGGCGAGCACGGGGAGCGGGCCGTGACCGGCCTCGTCGAGGGCGCCCTCGACCTCCTCGGGGTCGAAGCCTTCCTGCGCGGCGAGCTCCATGAACTCCGCGAACTCGGCATCGCCAAGTGCTCCGTGCTCGTGGCCCGAGCCGTCGGAGTGAATCTGGTCGTTCATGAAGTCCGTTCCTCTTTACATCATCATCGATGGACCGCGATCAGCGCGGTCCACTACTCAAGTCTCGCCTATCGCCCGGTGAGGCGCTTGGCACTTTCCAGGTGCGCGGTCAGCTTCGCCTGGATCCGCAGGGTCGCCTCGTCCAGCGCCTTGCGCGTACGCCGCCCGTCACCGGCGCTCGCGTCGAACGCGTCGCCGAAGACGACGTCGACCCGGCTGCGCAGCGGGGGCAGCCCCCGTATCAACCGTCCGCGGCGCTCGGTGCTTCCCAGGACGGCGACGGGGACGATGGGCGCCCCGCCCCGTACCGCGAAGTACGCGAGTCCGGCCCGCAGTGAGGCGAAGTCTCCTTCGCCCCGGCTGCCCTCGGGGAAGATCCCGAGGACGCCGCCGTCCTCCAGTACGCCGAGCGCGTGGGTGATGGCGGTGCGGTCGACGGTCGTACGGTCCACCTCGATCTGGCCGATCCCGTGCAGGAACGGGTCGAGGGGGCCGACGAACGCCTCTTTCTTGATCAGGAAGTGCACCGGCCGGGGTGCGGTTCCCATCAGCATCGGTCCGTCGATGTTGTGGGAGTGGTTCACCGCGAGTATGACGGGTCCGGCGGCGGGCACGCGCCACGCGCCGAGGACCCGGGGCTTGAACAGCCCGTACATCAGGCCGATGCCGATGGACCGCCCGACGGCCGCTCCGCGCAGCGTGGGCGCGCCTGTGGCATCGCTCACGCGGCGACCCGCTTCCCCTCGACGAGGGTGACGACGCACTCGATGACCTGCTGGAGGGTCAGCTCGGTGGTGTCCACCTCGACGGCGTCGTCCGCCTTGGCGAGCGGCGAGGTCTTGCGGCCGGAGTCGGCGGCGTCGCGCTTGATCAGGGCCTCACGGGTGGCGGTCAGGTCCGATCCCTTGACCTCGCCGCTGCGCCGGGCGGCGCGGGCCTCCGGGGAGGCGGTGAGGAAGATCTTGAGGTCGGCGTCGGGCAGCACGGTGGTGCCGATGTCCCGGCCCTCGACGACGATGCCGCCGGTCGCGGCCGCGGCGATGGAGCGCTGGAGCCCGGTGATGAGCGTGCGCACCTCGGGGACCGCGCTGACGGCGCTGACCTTGGAGGTGACCTCCTGGGTGCGGATCGGTCCGGAGGCGTCCTCGCCGTCGACGGTGATCGTCGGGGCGGCGGGGTCGGTGCCGGAGACGATCACGGGCTTGGCGGCGGCGGTGGCGATCTCCTCCGGGTTGCCCACGTCGATGCCGTTGTTCAGCATCCACCAGGTGATGGCCCGGTACTGCGCGCCCGTGTCCAGGTAGCTCAGGCCGAGCTTGGCGGCGACGGCCTTGGAGGTGCTCGACTTGCCGGTGCCCGAGGGCCCGTCGATGGCGACGATCACGGAGGGGCGTGCGGTTTCCACGGTGGTGGACACCTTCCTGGTACACGGGGCGGGGCGGACGGGCCTGGGGGCGGCCTCGTACCAGGTTACCGAGTACCGGGCGGGCCCTTGTACCCCGTACGGGGGAGGCGGGCCACCCGGGCGGGGGTGGCCCGCCTCCCCCGCCCTGTGCGTGGGGTCAGCCGCGGATCGACCAGCCGCGTTCCTGGAGGGCCGCGCCGAGGACCGGGGCGGCGCTGGGCTCGACCATGATCTGGACGAGGCCCGCCTGCTGGCCGGTGGCGTGCTCGATGCGGACGTCCTCGATGTTGACCCCGGCCCGGCCGGCGTCGGCGAAGATCGCGGCCAGCTCGCCCGGCTTGTCGCCGATGAGGACGGCCACGGTCTCGTAGGCGGCGGGGGCGGCGCCGTGCTTGCCGGGAACCCGGACGCGGCCCGCGTTGCCGCGGCGCAGGACGTCCTCGATGGCGTCGGTGCCCGCGCGCCGCTTCTCCTCGTCGGCGGAGTGCAGGCCGCGGAGCGCGGTCACGGTCTCCGCCAGGTCGGCGGCGACCCCGGCGAGGACGTCGGCGACCGGGCCGGGGTTGGCGGAGAGGATCTCCACCCACATCCGGGGGTCGGAGGCGGCGATCCGGGTGACGTCGCGGATGCCCTGGCCGCACAGGCGTACGGCGGTCTCGTCGGCCTCCTCCAGCCGGGCGGCGACCATCGAGGAGATCAGCTGCGGGGTGTGCGAGACCAGGGCGACGGCCCGGTCGTGGGCGTCGGCGTCCATGACGACGGGGACGGCCCGGCACAGGGCGACCAGCTCCAGCGCGAGGTTGAGCACCTCGGTGTCGGTCTCCCGGGTCGGGGTGAGGACCCAGGGGCGGCCCTCGAAGAGGTCGGCGGTCGCGGCGAGCGGGCCGGAGCGCTCCTTGCCGGCCATCGGGTGCGTACCGATGTACGGGGTGAGGTCGACGCCGAGCGCCTCCAGCTCGCGGCGCGGGCCGCCCTTGACGCTGGCGACGTCCAGGTAGCCCCGGGCCACCCCGTCGCGCATCGCGGTGGCGAGGACGGCGGCGGTGTGCGCGGGCGGCACGGCGACGATCGCCAGGTCGACACGGCCCTCCGCGGGCTCGTCCGTACCGGCGCCGATCGCGGCCGCGGTGCGGGCGGATCCGGGGTCGTGGTCGACGAGGTGGACGTGCACCCCCCGGCCGGCCAGCGCGAGGGCGGCGGAGGTGCCGACGAGCCCGGTTCCGATGACGAGGGCGGTTCTCACTGGGCGATGTCCTTGCGCAGGGTGGCGGTGGCACCGAGGTAGACGTGGCTGATCTCGGTGCGCGAGAGGTAGGTCTCGACGTGCACGAGGATACGGACGACCCGGGGCATGGCCCCGTCGATGTCCAGCTCCTGGGCACAGATCAGGGGTACGTCGACGATGCCGAGGCCGCGGGCGGCGGCGGCCGGGAAGTCGCTGTGCAGGTCGGGGGTGGCGGTGAACCAGATGCTGATGAGGTCGTCGGCGACGAGCTCGTTGCGTTCCAGGACGGCCGTCAGCAGCTCACCGACCCGTTGGTCCATGTGCCCGGCCTCGTCCCGGTCCAGCTGGACGGCGCCCCGGACCGCTCGTACCGCCACGTCGTACTCCTCGCTCGTCGCTGCTCGTCCGTGCCTCCGGGCCCGGCGCTCGGTGGCGCGGCCGGCTGCTCGCCTCAGCCTAGATCGGCCGGGGCGGGGCGCGATCACGGTGTTCCGTCCGTGAGACGGGCGGTGGCGTGCGTGGGCGGCCCGGAGTGCGGGTCGCCGGAGCCGTCAGAGCCGTCGGAGCCTCTGTCGCCACCCGGGCGGGCGCACGGTCCGCCCGGTTGCTTCGCCCGGAGGCCCGCCGCCGTCACCATGGCGGGCACCCACCGCACCACGCCCGCCACCGGAGGAGAGCCCATGAACGCACGCCCGAACGCAGGGCGAAGGACGGTGCTGGCCGCGGGAGCGGCGGGCGCCGCGGCCCTGGCCACCGGCTGCGGATCCTCCGACGGGGACGGCGGCGACGGCGGGGACGGCGGCGACGCGAGCCCGACGCCGACCGCGCCGGGGGACGCGTCGGGCGGTGTCGAACTGGCCAGGACCGAGGACATCCCGGTCGGCGGCGGCACCGTCTTCAAGGAGCGGAAGGTGGTGGTGACCCAGCCGGAGGAGGGCGACTTCAAGGCCTTCTCCGCCGTCTGCACCCATGCGAGCTGTCTCGTCTCGACGGTGCGCGACGGCACCATCAACTGCCCCTGTCACGGCAGCAGATACAGCATCACGAACGCGGCGGTGGAGGCCGGCCCGGCGACCCGGCCGCTGCCCGCCGAGCGGATCAGCGTCTCGGACGGCACGATCCGGCTGGGCTGAGGGCGGGCCGAAATATCCGGGGCGCGGCGGCCACCGCGCCCGTACCCTCGCGGGCATGATCACTCCTGCCGAAGACGCCGAGAACGCCGACGAGGACGACAAGGCTCTCGTACGCGACCACACGGTCTACGCGTGCGTGATGGGCTCGCGCGCCTTCGGACTGGCCACCGAGGACAGCGACACGGACCGGCGCGGTGTGTACCTCGCGCCCACCCCGCTGTTCTGGCGCTTCGAGAAGCCGCCGACGCATGTCGAGGGCCCCGCGCCCGAGCAGTTCTCCTGGGAGCTGGAACGCTTCTGCGAGCTGGCGCTGCGGGCCAACCCGAATGTGCTGGAGTGCCTGCATTCCCCGCTGGTGGAGTCCGTGGACGGCACCGGCCGCGAGCTGCTGGCACTGCGCGGGGCGTTCCTCTCCCGGCTCGCGCACGGCACGTTCGTCCGGTACGCGCTGGGCCAGCGGAAGAAGCTGGAGGCGGACCTGCGCGTGCACGGGGCACCGCGCTGGAAGCACGCGATGCATCTGCTGCGGCTGCTGACGAGCGGCCGGGACCTGCTGCGTACGGGTGAGCTGCGCATCGACGTCGGGGAGGCCCGGGAGGGACTGCTGGCGGTGAAGCGGGGCGAGGTGTCCTGGCCGGAGGTGGAGCGCCGGATGAACCGCCTCGGCGAGGAGAACGACGAGGCGGCGACCCGCTCCCCGCTGCCGCCGGAACCCGACCGGGCGGCCGTGGAGGACTTCCTCGTCCGGACCCGGCGGGCCTCGGCGGCGCGGGAGGCGCCTTAGCTGCCCTGGGAGATGTCCGCGAGCCTGGCCCGTACGACGAGGTGGTGGAGGTCCTCCAGGACCGTCACCGCGTCCGGCAGCCGGGAGCGGGTCCGCGCCTCGTCCAGGACGCGGTGCAGCTCCGTCACATCCCGGGTGAGGGTCTCCTCGTCCGGGCCCGTCGCCGCGCCGTGTTCGGCCTCGGCCTTGGCGGCGATCAGGTCCGGCAGATACGCGGGGGCGTCGGCCTGGGTGAGCAGGGTGGGGAGGTGGGCCAGCACCTCGCCGGTACGCATCAGACGGATGCCGGTGAGCAGCGCCCGGAAGGTGTAGAGCAGCGGCTTCAGCTCGCCGGTGTTCCCGTACAGCCGCCACTGCGTCGCCGCGAAGCCCCGGTAGTGGTGGGCGTGGTTGCGGGTGAGGACGCCCGGGGCGAGCGCGGTCAGCTCCGTGTGGAGCGTGCTCGTGTGCACCACCAGGGGGGACAGCAGCTGCTCCAGGACGTAGCCGTTGGGCCGGAGCATCAGGCGCACGAACTTGCGCAGGTCGTGGGTGACGAGGTCCAGCTCGACCCCGTCGCGCTCCCACATCCGGGTGCGGGTCTCCTCCGGCTCGTACAGCCCCACCAGGTCCTCGGCGGGCAGGACGTGGACCCCCCGCAGGTCCACGTCCGAGTCCCGGGAGGGGAAGCCGTACAGATGGGCGCCGGAGACCGTGGCGAAGGCCAGGGGGCCGGGGGCGTGCGTGAGATCCGGGCGCAGGTCGGTGAGCGGGAGTCCGGCCCGTGCCAGGGGATCGTCGGTGGCGGTGGTCATGGATCAAGCGTCCCAGAGCGCCGCGAGGGACAGCAGGTCGCTGCGGTACTCGATGCGCTCGGACCACTCCTTGGGCCAGGCCGCCGCGCCCAGGTGCGCCCCGGCCAGCGCCCCGGTGAGGCAGGCGATCGAGTCGGAGTCGCCCCGGGTGCAGGCGGCGCGGCGCAGGGCGGTGACGGGCTCCTCGGGGAAGAGCAGGAAGCAGTGCAGGGCGGTGGCGAGGGCTTCCTCGGCGATCCAGCCGTCCCCGGTCCGCTCGCACGGGTCGGTCTCCGGCGACGGGTCGCGCAGGGCGTCCTGGACGCGCCCCAGCGCGGTCAGGCACTCGTCCCAGCCGCGCTGGATGTACGCCTGCGGGGTGGCGTCGCCCGCGTGGCGCCAGAGGTCGCCGAGCCAGCGGGTGTGGTAGCGGCCCCGGTTGTCGTAGGCGTAGCTGCGCAGCCGGCCGATCAGGCCGAGGGGTTCGGCGCCCTGGGCGAGCAGGAACACCGCGCGGGCCAGCAGGTCGGAGGCGGCCAGGGCGGTGGGGTGGCCGTGGGTGAGGGCGGCCTGGAGCTGGGCGGCGCCGGCGCGCTGTTCCTCGCTGAGGCCGGGGACCAGGCCGACGGGGGCGACCCGCATGTTGGCGCCGCAGCCCTTGGAGTGCGTCTGGCTGGCCTCCTGCCAGATCCGGTTGAACTCGAGCAGGCGGCAGGCGGTGAGGCAGGTGTTGCCGGGGGCCCGGTTGTTGTCCGGCGAGTGGTACCAGGCGACGAACTCCTCGCGGACCGGGCCCACCAGCCGTTCGGGGGTGAGCAGTCCGCTGTCCGTGGCGGTGCGGATGGCGCGGCCCAGCGCGATCGTCATCTGGGTGTCGTCGGAGACGATGGCGGGCGTCAGGAGGGGAATCTGCCGCCAGGGGCCGAACTTGGCGAGGATCGAGGGCACGTCGTTGAACTCGGTGGGGAAGCCCAGGGCGTCGCCGAGCGCGAGCCCGGTCAGCACGCCGGTGGCCGCCTGCTTGGTGAGGGGCGGGGTGGCGATGGTCATCTGTCTCGTCCTTCCGGTGCGGAGTACGACGGGTCTGCGGGGGCGTCCGGCCGTGGCGGGCGCAGGAGCGGCGGGTGCAGGGCGGTGGCGTCGCCCGCCCGGTAGAGGGCGGCGGGTTTGCCCCGTCCGCCGGTGCGGCGCGGCGGGCCCTCGACGGCCTGGACGAAGCCGGGGGCGTTCAGGACCTTGCGCCGGAAGTTGGGGCGGTCGAGCTCGACGCCCCAGACGGTCTCGTAGACCTGCTGGAGCTCGCCGAGGGTGAACTCGGCGGGGCAGAACGCGGTGGCCAGGCAGCTGTATTCGAGCTTGGCGCCGATCCGGTCGTGGGCGTCGGCGAGGATCCGGTCGTGGTCGAAGGCGAGCGGTCCGGTGGTGCCCGCGTCCCACCAGCGGGCGCTCGCAGCGTCGCCGCCGCCGCGCGGTTCGGGCAGGTCGGGCAGGAGCGCGGCGTACGCGACGGAGACGACGCGCATCCTCGGGTCGCGGTCCGGGGCGGTGTAGGTGCGCAGTTGTTCGAGGTGGAGGGCGCCGACGGTGCCGGGGCCGAGGCCGGTCTCCTCGGCGAGTTCGCGGCGGGCGGCGTCCCCGGCGGACTCGCGGGGCAGCAGGAAGCCGCCGGGCAGCGCCCACCGGCCCCGGAAGGGCTCCTGGCCGCGTTCGACGAGCAGCACGTGCAGCTGGGCCTCGCGGACGGTGAAGACCGCGAGGTCGACGGTGACAGCGAACGGGGCGAACGCGTGCGGGTCGTAGCCCTCGGGTGCGGGGGCGCTGATCGTCGGCTCGGTGGGGTTCACGGGCTCGGTGGGGCTCACGCCCACCTCCTTCTTTATAGTCACTCTGACTATAAAGGGTCGGCGGGGGCGACAAAAGGCCCGCGGCCGGTTCTGTTCGAACTTTCCGAACAGATACCGGCCGCGGGCCTTCGTGGGGATGCGGGTGCGGGTGCGGCTAGAGGCCGACCTCGCGCATCAGCATGCCGACCTCGGTGTTGGTGAGGCGGCGCAGCCAGCCGGACTTCTGGTCGCCCAGCGGGATCGGCCCGAAGGACGTCCGTACGAGGCGCTCGACCGGGAAGCCGGCCTCGGCCAGCATCCGGCGCACGATGTGCTTGCGGCCCTCGTGGAGGGTCACCTCGACCAGGTAGTTCTTGCCGGTGTTCTCGACGACGCGGAAGTGGTCGGCGCGGGCGTAGCCGTCCTCCAGCTGGATGCCGTCCTTGAGCCGCTTGCCGAGGTCGCGCGGCAGGGGGCCCTGGATGGCGGCCAGGTAGGTCTTCTTCACGCCGTACTTCGGGTGCGTGAGGCGGTGGGCCAGCTCACCGTGGTTGGTGAGCATGATGATGCCCTCCGTCTCGGTGTCCAGCCGGCCGACGTGGAACAGCCGCGTCTCGCGGTTGGTCACGTAGTCGCCGAGGCACTGGCGGCCGTCCGGGTCCTCCATCGAGGAGACGACGCCCGCGGGCTTGTTCAGCGCGAAGAACAGGTAGGACTGGGCGGCGACCGTCAGGCCGTCGACCTTGATCTCGTCCTTGTGCACATCGACGCGCCTGCCCTGCTCGACGACGATCTCGCCGTTGACCTCGACACGGGACTGCTCGATCAGCTCCTCGCACGCGCGGCGCGAGCCCATGCCGGCCCGGGCGAGGACCTTCTGCAGCCGCTCGCCCTCCTCCTCGGCGCCCGGGTGGGTCTTGGGGAGGTTGATCTCGGGCTTGTTCGCGTACCGGTCGCGGTTGCGCTGCTCGATCTTGGCGTCCAGCTCACGGGGGCGCGAGGGGGCCGCGCGGCGGAAACCGCCGGTGCGGCCGCCGCCGCCCTGTGCGGGCTTCGGGCCGCCCTTGGCGCCGCCGCGGGCCGCCGAGCCGCGGCCCTTGCGGGGGCCTTCCTGCTCGCGGGCCTCGCGGGCGCCGGGGGCGTCGTTGCCCACGTCGTAGCGGCGCTCCTCGGGGCGGGGACGGCGGGGGCGCTGCTCCTCGTCCCGCCCGCCCTGGTAGCCGTCACGGCCGCCCTGATAGCCGTCGCGACCCCCCTGGTAGCCGTCACGGCCGCCCTGAGAGCCCGGACGCCCGCCCTGACCGCCGGGACGGCCGCCCTGGCTGCCGCCGCGTCCGCCCTGGCCGGAGGGCCGACCACCCTGACCGGAGGGACGGCCGCCCGAGGCTCCGGGCCGCCCGCCCTGGCCGCTGCCACCGCGTCCGCCGCCGCCCTGGCCACCGCCCTGGCCGCCGGGGCGTCCGCCCGGGCCGCCGCCCTGGCCCTGGCGGAAGGACCCGCCGCCGCTGCGGCCGCCGCTGCCCGCGCCGCCGCCGCTCCGGGGGTTCCGGTCGCCGCCGCCGCTGCTCCGGCCGCTCCCGCCGTTGCCGCTTCCGCTGTTCCTGCCACTGCTTCGCATCAAAATTCCGTCTTGTCGTCTGCGTGAGTATCCGGGGTGTCCGGTGCGTCCGGATCGAACGACGGCACACCCTCTAGCGTCTCAGCCTCGATCGCGTCCGCCTCCGGGAGGAAGGGCGCGAGCTCCGGGAGCTCGTCCAGGCCGCGCAGGCCCATTCGCTCCAGAAAGTAGTTCGTCGTCCTGTACAGGATCGCACCTGTTTCGGGTTCCGCGCCCGCCTCCGCCACCAGGCCCCTCTGGAGGAGGGTCCGCATGACGCCGTCGCAGTTCACTCCGCGCACCGCCGAGACCCGCGAGCGGCTCACCGGCTGCCGGTACGCGACCACCGCCAGCGTCTCCAGCGCGGCCTGGGTGAGCCGGGCGTGCTGGCCGTCCAGGACGAAGCCCTCCACGGCCGCCGCGTACTCGGGGCGGGTGTAGAACCGCCAGCCGCCCGCGACGAGCCGCAGGTCGAAGCCCCGGCGCTGCGCGGTGTACTCGTCGGCCAGCTCCCGCAGCGCGTCCGCCACGGCCCTGCGGGGCCGCTGGAGCACCTTGGCCAGGTGGTCGACGGTGGCGGGCTCGTCGACGACCATGAGGACCGCCTCCAGGGCGGGCTTCAGATCGAGCGCGGCGACCGCGCTCCCGTCGGTCCCGTCGGTGCCGTGCGTCGGCTGCTCGCTCATTCCCGTACGTCCTCCTCCTCGGCCGCTCCGGCGAGGTCCTGGTCGAACTCGTCCGTCACCACCGGCTCCGCGTCCGCCCCGCCGCACCAGGTCACCAGCAGGTCGCCCAGCGCCTCGTCCTGGTCGAGGGTGACGGCCTTCTCGCGGTACAGCTCCAGCAGGGCCAGGAAGCGGGCCACCACGGTCAGGGTGTCCGGCGCGTCCTCGGTCAGCACCTGGAAACTCACCGCCTCCCCCGCCTCGCGCAGCCGCTCCACCACCAGGCCCGCCTGCTCCCGGACGCTGACCAGCGGGGCGTGGATGTGGTCGACGTACACCTGCGGTCTGGGCTTCGGCTGCATCGCCTTGACCGCGAGCTTCGCGAAGCCCTCGGGCCCGATGCTGATGACCACTTCGGGCAGCAGCGCGGCGTGCTGGTCCTCCAGCCCGACGGTACGGGGGTACCGGCGGGCCTCCGACTCCAGGCGGCCCTGGAAGATCTCGGCGATCTGCTTGTACGCGCGGTACTGGAGCAGCCGCGCGAAGAGCAGGTCCCGCGCCTCCAGGAGCGCGAGGTCGGCCTCGTCCTCGACCTCGGCGACGGGCAGCAGCCGGGCGGCCTTGAGGTCGAGCAGCGTGGCGGCGACGACGAGGAACTCGGTGGTCTGGTCGAGGTCCCAGTCGGGGCCCATGGCCCGGATGTACGCCATGAACTCGTCGGTGACCTTCGAGAGGGCGACCTCGGTCACGTCCAGCTTGTGCTTGGAGATCAGCTGGAGGAGGAGGTCGAAGGGGCCCTCGAAGTTCACCAGCCGAACGGTGAACCGCTTGTCGTCCGGCTCCCGCTCCGCCGCCCGCTCCGGCACAGCCTCTTGTACGGGTACGGGATCCGGCTCTCGTACGGGTACGGGCTCGGGCTCCGGAGCCGTCTCCTCCGCCTCCACCGGCGGCGCCACCGCCCCCGGCCCCCGCCCCAGGGCACGGCGGCGCGGGGCGGCGGGGTCGTCGGGCGTGGGCATGGGGGTCCAGGGGTGGGGCGGCGGCACGGACGGGGCGCGCCGGTCGGCGGGCCCTTGCTCTGCCAGGGCAGGCTACCCGCGCCGTGCCGCTCAGCGGCCGCGCAGCCGCCGTACGAGGATGCTCGCGTCGCCCCGGGACTCCAGGTCGGCCAAGACCACCGCCACCGCCTCGCGGACGATGCGGCCGCGGTCGACGGCGAGGCCGTGTTCGCCGCGCAGGACGAGCCGGGCGTGTTCGAGGTCCATCAGCTCCTCGGCGGAGACGTAGACCGTGATCTTCTCGTCGTGGCGCTCCCGGCCGCTGGGGCGACGGTTCGCGCCGCGTCCGCCGCCTCCACCGCGCCTGCGCTGCTGCTGGACCGCCGGGGCCTGCTCGGCCGGGGCCGCGGAGGGCGCGGGGCGCTCGCCGGAGCCGGCCTTGGCGGACGCGGAACGCTCGCCCTCGCCGCCGCGCGAGTCGCCGCCGTCGGCGTCGGCCGCGGCGTGCTCCTCACGGTCGGCGGACGGGGTCTGGGCCTGGTTCTGGGCCTGGCCGGAGGGATCGCTCTCCCCGGCGGGTGCGGGCACCCGAGGCTCGCCGTTCGCCTTGCGCCGTCGCTCCGCCGGGGAGGACGACTGGAGGCCCATCCCGCCTCCGGTGGTACGGAACAGTTCGTCGGCCCCCGGCAGACTCACTCGGCGTGACACCGGGCGAGCACCTCCCTGGCGAGCTGGCGATAGGCGGCTGCGCCGACCGAGTTGGAGGCGTAGGTGGTGATGGGCTCACCGGCGACCGTGGTCTCCGGGAAGCGGACCGTGCGCCCGATGACCGTGTGGTAGACGTGCTCGTCGAAGGCCTCGACGACGCGCGCCAGGACCTCGCGGCTGTGCACCGTACGGGAGTCGTACATGGTGGCGAGGATGCCGTCGAGCTCCAGCTCCGGGTTGAGCCGCTCCTGGACCTTCTCGATGGTCTCGGTGAGCAGCGCCACCCCGCGCAGCGCGAAGAACTCGCACTCCAGCGGCACTATGACCTTGTGAGCGGCCGTCAGGGCGTTCACGGTGAGCAGGCCGAGCGAGGGCTGACAGTCGATCACGATGTAGTCGTAGTCGGCCATCAGCGGCTTCAGGGCGCGCTGGAGCGTGGACTCGCGGGCCACCTCGCTGACGAGCTGCACCTCGGCCGCGGAGAGGTCGATGTTGCTGGGCAGCAGGTCCATGTTGGGGACCGCGGTCTTGAGCAGGACGTCGTCGGCCGCCATGCCCCGCTCCATGAGCAGGTTGTAGACGGTGAGGTCCAGCTCCATCGGGTTGACCCCGAGGCCGACGGAGAGCGCGCCCTGCGGGTCGAAGTCGACGAGCAGGACCCGGCGTCCGTACTCCGCGAGCGCGGCGCCCAGGTTGATGGTCGACGTGGTCTTGCCGACGCCGCCCTTCTGGTTGCACATCGCGATGATCTTCGCGGGGCCGTGGTCGGTCAGGGGGCCCGGGATCGGGAAGTACGGCAGCGGCCGTCCGGTCGGGCCGATGCGCTCGCGGCGCTGACGCGCGGCGTCGGGCGCGAGGGTGGCCGCGTACTCCGGATCGGGCTCGTACTCGGCGTCGGGGTCGTAGAAGTGCCCCTCGGGCACCTCGGCGAAGTCGGCGAAGCGGTCGGTGTCCCGGCTGCTCTCGTTGCCGGCCGTGGCGTTCACGTGTAGGCCGTCCATCATCTGGGGGGCTGTCGTCATGTGCTGTTGGGTGGCGAAGGTGCGGACAGCGACGGAGCCGACAGCTTCGAGCCCGATCGGGCTCAGACCCCGTGCAGGCATCCCTGGTTGACCACCCCCGGGAGTAATTGTCGACTCATTCACAAGTCGTCTTACCTCCTTGGACGTGACCAGGAAACTTATCGATAGGTCAGCGTGGCACCATGCCGACGATTGGCGACTCTATGGCGTGTCACCGGTCCGCAGCAACACAATCCGCCGGACCCGGCCCGATGTGTCGGCAATCGAACGCCTCGCTGTCAAGGGTGCACAGCGACCAAGCCGCACATTTCACCTCAGCACGAAACGGGTAAAGGGTTACGTTCGGCGCGAGTTGCGCAAGGGCCCCACAGGGCCCGATACACGTCCGGCCGGACCTTGCTCGGCAAGGTCCGGCCGGAGTCCCGATGTTGACGGAGGAGGTTGACCCGTCAGCCGAGGAGCGCGCTCAGCTCGACGTGCGGAAGGTCGTGCGCCTCGGCCACCTCGCGGTAAACCACCTGGCCCTCATGGGTGTTGAGGCCCTTGGCGAGCGCGGCGTCGCGGCGCAGGGCGTCGGCCCAGCCACGGTTCGCGAGCTCCACGATGTAGGGCATCGTCGCGTTGGTGAGCGCGTAGGTGGAGGTGTGGGGCACCGCGCCGGGCATGTTGGCGACGCAGTAGAAGACCGAGTTGTGGACCTGGAAGGTCGGCTCGGCGTGGGTCGTCGGACGCGAGTCCTCGAAGCAGCCACCCTGATCGATTGCAATGTCGACAAGTACACTTCCGGGCTTCATCTTGGCGACGAGCTCGTTGGTGACCAGCTTCGGGGCCTTGGCTCCGGGGATCAGCACGGCGCCGATGACGAGGTCGGCCTCGACGACGGCCTTCTCCAGTTCGAAGGCGTTGGAGACGACGGTCTGCACCTTGGTGCCGAAGACCTTGTCGGCCTCGCGGAGCTTGTTGATGTCGCGGTCGAGCAGCGTGACGTGGAAGCCGAGGCCCACGGCGATCTGCGTGGCGTTCCAGCCGGAGACGCCGCCGCCGATGACGACGGCCTTGCCGGCCGCGGTGCCGGGGACGCCGCCGGGCAGCACGCCGCGGCCGCCGACGGAGCGCATCAGGTGGTACGCGCCGACCTGCGGGGCCAGCCGGCCCGCGACCTCGGACATCGGGGCGAGCAGCGGGAGGGCGCGGTTGGCGGTCTCGACCGTCTCGTAGGCGATGGCGGTGGTGCCGGAGGCCAGCAGCGCGTCGGTGCACTCGCGGGAGGCGGCGAGGTGCAGGTAGGTGAAGAGCGTCTGGTCCTTGCGGAGGCGGTGGTACTCCTCGGCGACCGGCTCCTTGACCTTCAGCAGCAGGTCGGCGGCGGCCCAGACCTCGTCCGCGGTGGCCAGGATCCGGGCGCCGGCGGCGATGTACTCCTCGTCCGGGATGGACGAGCCGACGCCGGCGTCGTGCTCGATGACGACCTGGTGGCCGTGGCGGACGAGCTCATGCACTCCGGCGGGGGTGATCGCCACCCGGAACTCGTTGTTCTTGACTTCGCGGGGGATGCCGACCTTCACGTCGATCACGGTCCTTGGCTCGGAGGGTCATCCGGGCACAGCGGTGCATACCCGGACATATACAGCATAAAGGGGAGACGCCACGGAGGAACGCGGCAGAGCCAGTCTAATGAAGGACTTCGCACTGTCTAGCCTTACAAAGCATTAACTTTCTGTCGAAGTACTACGGATTTCGTAGGCTGGAGCCTCCTCACCCAGCAATCTATCGGCCGCAGCCCGGTGCAGCCTGGCAGCCGCGGGGTCCCCGAGCCGGTCCAGCGTGTCGGCGAGACGCAGCTGCAGCGCCGCCTGAAGCCGCACGTCACCGGCGCGCCGGGCCAGGTCGACCGCCTCCCGGCAGGTCTGGAGCGAGTCCTGCGGCCGGCCCGCGTACTCCTGGACCCGGGCCGCCTCGCTCAGCGCCCGCGCCTGGGCCGCCGGATCGCCGAGCCTGCGGTGGCCCGCCGCGGCGGCGCGCCAGTTCCGCAGCGCCTCCCCGTAGCGCCCGGCGTACGTGTGGACCGCCCCGAGCCGCCCGTACAGCCGGGCCTCGTCCGCGCGCTCCCCCTGGGTCAGCCGCTGGGAGAGCGCCCGGCCGTACCAGTCGGCGGCCCGGTGGTAGTCCCCCAGCTCCTCGTACGCACCGGCTACGGATTCCATCGCGCGGCCGGTGGCGTACAGGTCCTTCGCGGCCTTTCCGGCGTCCAGCGCGGCCCGGTAGCGGGTCAGCGCGTCCCGGGTGCGGCCGGTGCGGGCGTCCAGATCGGCGAGGTTCAGCAGGGCGGCCGCCTGCTCGCGGGGCAGTTCGCGGCGGAGCGCCACGTCCAGGACGAGACCGTGCAGCCCGTACAGCTCGGGGGCGGCCTCCTCCGTCCCCCGGTGCGCGGCCAGGGCCCGCACCAGGGCGGCCACCAGCCGCCGCGCCAGGGTGTCGAGCTCGCCGTCCGCCACGGCGAGGCGGGCCGAGGCGAGCAGCGCGGGCTGGCGGACCCGCAGCCAGGCGCCCGCCTCCTCGGCGTTCGGGAAGCGCAGCGAACGGGGCAGCCCGGCGAGCTTGCCGCGGGCGGTGGAGCCCTCCGGTTCGGTGACCGCCCGGCAGGCCTGGAGCCGGCGCACGGTCCGCTCCAGCATCCGGGCGCGGGCCAGCTGGATCTCGCCGGGCCGGTCCCGGTCCTCCAGGAGCGCCCGCAGCAGCGGGGCGAGGCAGCCGGGCACCGCGTACTGGGGGTGGGCCGCGCCGTCCGTCCGCAGCAGCCCGAGCTTCACGAAGTCGTCGAGGGTGGAGCGGGCGGCGGAGACCGAGCAGCCGGCCAGCGCGGAGGCGGTGTGGGCGTCGGCGAGCCCGGCGGGGGCGAGGGCCAGCAGACGCAGTATCCGGGCGGCGGTCTGCGGCAGGGAGTCGTGGACGAGCCGGAACGCGCGGGCCAACGGCCGGGCGCCGGTGGGCTGCTGGTCGCCGGAGTCGGGCAGCTCGTGCAACTGCTTGGCGACGTCGGCGACCGAGGCCATGGGGTGGGTGGCGAGCAGGCCGCCCATCAGCGCGAGCGCCGCGGGCTGTCCCCCGCACACCTCGGACAGGGTCTCCGCGGTGCGGGGGTCGACGGTGATGCGGACCTGTCCGATGGCACGGGCGAGCAGCCGCACCGCCGCGCCCGCCTCCAGCCCGCCGAGCGTGCAGGGCCGCACGTCGGGGATGCCGGTGAGCGGGCCGGTCGCGGTGGCGAGGACCAGGCAGTCCGGGTTCTCCGGGAGCAGCGGGTCGACCTGCTCGGCATCGGCCGCGTCGTCGAGCACCAGGACGAGCCGGCGTACGGCGAGGGCCTCGCGGACCATCTCGGACAGCTCGTCCTGATCGGCGCCGGGCGGGACCGCCACGCCGAGGAGGCCGAGGATCTCGCCGGCGGTGCGTTCGGTGGGGACGCTCTCGCCGCCGGGGTCGGTGAGGCCGACCCGGAGCACCCCGTCGGGGTAGTCGCCGGAGCCCGTACCGGGAACGGACCAGGGGCCCGCGCCCGCGGCCGTCGCGGCGGCCCCGGCGGCGTCGGTTCCGGTGAGCGCCCCGGCCAGCTCCTCGGCGAGTGCGCTGCGGCCGGAGCCGGGGCGGCCGGCGATGAGCAGGACCCGGGCGCGGGGGGTCTTGCGGCCGGCCAGGGTGTCGAGACCGGCGCGCTCAATGTCCGCCCGCAGAGCCTTCAACTCGCGTTCGCGGCCGAAGAATCGGGGTGGGGCGGTGCCGGACGGCTCCTCGGTCCCCGGGGCCTTTGCCGGGCCGCTGGTGTCCACCGCCTGATCGGTCACGAGCCACGCTCCACTTCGCTGCACGCGGTGCCCGCCGGAACTCCGGTCGGGTGCGTTTCGAGCGTAGTTCAGCGGTGACGACGATCACTGCGGAGCGGGGCGGGGCCGGCCCCAACATCCCCCGATCGGATCAGCATTTCTTCATTTCGTACGACCGGGGGTGTGGGGCGGCAGACGGCCCGTCAGGCGGTTGGACCGTCAGGCCTCGAAGGGGCGGGCCGGCCAGGGCGCTTCGGCGGGGCGCAGCGAGTCGACGCCGTCGCCCGCGCGGACGGCGGTGAGCGCGAGCGCCCCGACGACCAGGCAGTTGTTGTGCACGTCCCCCGCGATCACCGAGCGGACCAGCTCGGGCAGCGGCACCCGGGCGTGCTCCATGTCGGCCTCCTCCTCGGAGACCGCGTACCGCTCGCCGTCCGCCTCGGAGAGGTCGCGGGCGAGGAAGACGCGCACGGCCTCGTCGCAGCCGCCGGGCGTGGTGTAGACGTCGGTCAGCACCCGCCAGTCCTCGGCCTTGACGTGCGCCTCCTCGTACAGCTCGCGCTGGGCGGCGTGCAGGGGGTTCTCGCCGGGGATGTCGAGCAGTCCGGCCGGGATCTCCCAGAGCCGGTGGCGTACCGGGTGGCGGTACTGCCGCAGCACGATCACCCGGTCGTCCTCGTCGATGGCGAGGACGGCGACGGAGCCGGGGTGGACCTGGTAGTCACGGCCGTGGACGGATCCGTCGGGCATCACCACCCGGTCGGTGCGGACGCTGGTCTTGTTGCCGGTGAAGGGGGTGACGGTCTCGGTGACCTGCCACTCCTCGGGCGTGTCCTGGATACCCATGTGCGTCCTCCCGCGTACAGAACGAAAAACCGGGGCACGGCGTCCGTGAAGGAGCCGTACCCCGGTCAACCGTAATGCCTCGGAACTACTCGCCCGCGCCGACCTTGCGCGCGACGGCGGCCTTCACCAGACCCGCGAAGAGCGGGTGCGGGCGGGTCGGGCGCGAGCGCAGCTCCGGGTGCGCCTGGGTGGCGACCAGGTAGGGGTGCGTCTCGCGCGGGTACTCGACGTACTCGACGAGCTTGTTGTCCGGGGAGGTGCCGGAGAAGACCAGTCCGGCCTTCTTCTCCAGCTCGGAGCGGTAGGCGTTGTTGACCTCGTAGCGGTGGCGGTGGCGCTCCTCCACGTACGGCTGGCCGTCGTAGGCCTCGCGGACGAGGGAGCCCTCGGCGAGCTTGGCCGGGTAGAGGCCGAGCCGCATGGTGCCGCCGAGGTCGCCGGCGCCCTCGACGAAGGCGAGCTGCTCCTCCATCGTCGAGATGACGGGGTGGGAGGTGGCGGCGTCGAACTCGGTGGAGTTGGCGTCGGGGATCTCGGCGAGCGAGCGGGCCGCCTCGATCACGATGCACTGGAGGCCGAGACAGAGGCCGAGCAGCGGCACCTTGTTCTCACGGGCGTAGCGGATGGCGCCGACCTTGCCGTCGACACCGCGCTCGCCGAAGCCGCCCGGGATGCAGATCGCGTCGACGTCGCCGAGGTGTTCGGCGGCGCCGGCCGCGGTGCGGCAGTCGTCGGAGGTGACCCACTTGACCTTGACCCGGGCCTTGTTCGCGAAGCCGCCGGCGCGGATCGCCTCGATGACCGAGAGATAGGCGTCGGGCAGGTCGATGTACTTGCCGACCAGCGCGACGGTGACCTCGTGGTCGGGGTTGTGGACCCGGTCCAGCAGGTCGTCCCAGGTGGTCCAGTCGACGTCCCGGAACGGCAGGTCGAGCTTGCGCACGACGTAGGCGTCCAGGCCCTCGGTGTGCAGCACCTTGGGGATGTCGTAGATCGACTTGGCGTCGATCGCGGCCACCACGGCGGCCTCGTCGACGTCGCACATCAGCGAGATCTTGCGCTTGATGGCGGTGGGGACCTCGCGGTCGGCGCGCAGCACGATGGCGTCCGGCTGGATACCGATGTTGCGCAGGGCGGCCACCGAGTGCTGGGTGGGCTTGGTCTTCAGCTCGCCGGAGGGGCCGATGTAGGGCAGCAGCGAGATGTGCACGACGAAGACGTTGTCCCGGCCGACCTCGTGGCGGACCTGGCGGACGGTCTCCAGGAACGGCAGCGACTCGATGTCGCCGACCGTGCCGCCGACCTCGGTGATGACGACGTCCACGTCGTCGGTGGCCATGCGGCGGATGCGGTGCTTGATCTCGTTGGTGATGTGCGGGATGACCTGGACGGTGTCGCCCAGATACTCGCCGCGCCGCTCCTTGGCGATGACCTGCGAGTAGACCTGGCCGGTCGTCACGTTGGCGGAGCCGTCGAGGTTGACGTCGAGGAAGCGCTCGTAGTGGCCGATGTCCAGGTCGGTCTCGGCGCCGTCGTCGGTGACGAACACCTCACCGTGCTGGAAGGGGTTCATCGTGCCGGGGTCGACGTTGAGATAGGGGTCGAGCTTCTGCATGGTGACCCGCAGGCCCCGTGCCTTGAGCAGGGCACCCAGGCTGGAGGCAGTCAGACCCTTGCCGAGGGAGGAGGCGACACCCCCGGTGACGAAGATGTGCTTGGTCGTCGTGGATGTGGGCTGCATAGCCAAAGGGGGCTCCCGTGGTCGCGATTCTGAGGTGCGTACCGGCAGCCGAACCGGAGATTCCGGGGGTGCCGTCGCTGCGGTTCGGGGGCCTCGTGCGCTGTCGCGAACGACCACCGGTCCACGGGCTACCAGGGTAACAGCGACGGCGGGAGGCTGCTTCCGGCCACACCCTGCACAGGGGCGTCACACCATCACCTCAGGCACTTCACGTCCCACCCGATCAGCTCAGAGATGTTGCGGGGACCGTCGCGCGGATCTTCGTGGTGCGTCGTATCCTGCTCAAACACTCGCTGCCGAGACGGCCGGGCGGCGGCACCACCCAGGCCGCCCACCGGTAAGGAACCCGTCGGATCTTCCCGGGTGAAAGACCCTACGACCCCCTTGACCCGCAGTAAGCGCCCTTCGACAGGGCGACATGGCCGTTCGACTGGAGACGCACGTGGCCGGGCGCATCGAGGATTACGCACTCATCGGAGACATGCAGACCGCAGCCCTGGTCTGCCGGGACGGCACAGCGGACTGGCTGTGCCTGCCCCGCTTCGACTCGCACGCCGTGTTCGCGGGCCTGTTGGGCACCGAGGAGCACGGCTTCTGGCGCCTGGGCCCCGCGAGAGCGGAAGGAACCGAACCGGCCTTCGCCGACCGGCGGCGCTATCGCGGTGACTCCCTCATCCTCGAATCGGAGTGGGACACGCCGCGCGGCACCGTACGAGTGACCGATTTCATGCCCCCGCGTGACGGCGCGCCGCAGCTCATCCGGATCGTGGAGGGCGTCAGCGGCCGCGTGCCGATGCGCTCCGAACTGCGGATGCGTTTCAGCTACGGCCGGGTGACGCCCTGGGTGCACAAGGTCGACAACCGCACGGTCGCCGTCGCCGGGCCGGACTCCGTCTGGCTGGACACCGAGGCGGACACCTACGGCAAGAACCTCACCACCTACTCCGACTTCACCGTCGGTCCGGGTGACCGGGTGGCGTTCACGATCAGCTGGCAGCCCTCGCACCACGAGCCGCCGGCCCTCCCCGACCCCGAGGGGTCCCTGGAGGCGACCGAGCTGTTCTGGCGCGAATGGGTCGATCAGTGTACGTACCACGGGCCCTATCGGGAGGCGGTCGTCCGCTCCCTGATCACCCTCAAGGCCCTCACGTACGCGCCGACCGGCGGCATCGTCGCGGCGCCGACCACGTCGCTGCCCGAGGAGATCGGGGGCGTACGGAACTGGGACTACCGCTACACCTGGCTGCGGGACGCCGCGATCACCCTCTCCTCGCTGCTGCGCACGGGGTACCGCGAGGAGGCCCGCGCCTGGCGTGAGTGGCTGCTGCGGGCGGTGGCGGGCGACCCGGAGAACCTCCAGATCATGTACGGCATCGCCGGGGAGCGTGAGCTCGGCGAGGCGGAGCTGGACTGGCTGCCCGGTTACGAGAACTCCGGCCCGGTCCGCGTCGGCAACGGCGCGGCGAACCAGCTCCAGCTGGACGTCTACGGCGAGGTCACCGAGGCGCTGCACCTGGCGCACATGACGGGCCTGACCCGCAACGACTACGCCATGGGCCTCCAGCTCAAGCTGATCGAGTATCTGGAGAAGCACTGGGAGGAGCCCGACGAGGGCATCTGGGAGGTGCGCGGGCCGCGCCGGCACTTCGTGCACTCCAAGGTGATGGCGTGGGTCGCGGTCGACCGGACGATCAAGCTGGTCGAGTCCGGTGACGTCGAGGGCCCGCTGGAGCGGTGGTACCAGCTGCGCGACGACATCCACCGGGATGTCTGCGAGCGCGGCTACGACAAGGAGCGCAACACCTTCACCCAGTCCTACGGGTCGAAGGAGCTGGACGCCTCCCTGCTGCTCATCCCGCAGATGGGTTTCCTGCCGCCGGACGACAAGCGGGTCATCGGCACGATCGAGGCGATCCAGCGGGAGCTGTCCACGGAGGACGGCTTCATCCTGCGCTACCCCACCGAGGGCGAGAACGCGGGCGTCGACGGTCTGGCGGGCGACGAGGGCGCGTTCCTGGCCTGCTCGTTCTGGATGGCCGACGACCTCGCGATGATCGGCCGGGTCGACGAGGCGCGCCAGCTGTTCGAGAAGCTGTTGTCACTCCGCAACGACCTGGGCCTGCTGGCGGAGGAGTGGGACTCCAACCTCCAGCGCCAGGTGGGGAACTTCCCGCAGGCGTTCAGCCATGTCCCGCTGATCGACACGGCGCTGCGGCTGACGGCGAGCGGCGCGTACGTGGGCTGAGCTCGCGCGGAGTCCCGGACCCCGCACCCCCGTCCCGGCGGACAGGGGTGCGGGGTCCGGTCGTGTTCCGGGCCGGTTAGGCTGCCGATCATGGAACCGGCCACGACCAGGGACACGACCGCCGGCCTCGTCGTCCTCGACGCCCGTCAGCTGGCCGCCGATCCGGATCTGGCGGCCGCGTTCGCGGCGTCGGCCCGCCGGATCCTGGCGGATCTGGTCGCCGGAGGCGCCGCGCTGGGCTGGGTCGAGCCGCCTTCGCGGGACGAGGTGGCGGAGCTTCTCGGCCGGGTCGCCGCCGAGGCGCGGGGATCGGACGCCGCGCTGCGGGCCGCGTACCTCGGCCGCCGCCTGGTCGGACTCGGTTACTGGCGCCGCTACGCGCGGCCGACGCACCGTCCGCACGCCGATCTGGAGAAGCTCGCGGTCGATGCCGCGGTCCACGGGCGTGGCGTCGGGCGGGCGCTGACCGCCGCGCTGATCGCCGACGCCCAGGAGGCGGGCATCGAGGTCCTCACGCTGGACGCGCGGGGCGACAACACCGGCGCGCTGAGCCTCTACCGGTCGCTGGGCTTCAGCGAATACGGCCGGCTGCCCGACTTCGTCGCCGTCGGCGAACACCGCTACGACAAGGTGTTCCAGATGCTGGACCTCCGCCGGCCGGCCTGACCGCTGCCGGCTCAGAGCGCGGCGAGCGGTTCCGCCTCGTACGCCCGGTGGAGCGCCTGGAGGAACCGGGGCGCGGCGGGCAGCTCGGTGGCGCCGATGCGGTGGACCGCCACGCCCGGCGTCCAGGAGTTCATGACGACCGCGCCGGCGAGGGCGGGCAGGTCGTCGGGGGTGATCGCGGCGGTCCGCTGCCGGACCCCGAGCCGGTCCAGCCGCCGGCGGACGATGCCCATCATGGTGCCGGTCAGGACGTGGGCCTCGGGCCACACCACCGCCTCGCCGTCCCAGAAGGCCAGGTTCCAGATCGTCGCCTCGCTGAAGCGGCCCTCCCGGTCCAGGAAGGCGGCGTCGTCGAAGCCGTCGGCGACGGCCTGCCGGAGGAGGTGGGTCTTGGCGATCTCGCCGACGTGCTTGACGTGCGGCAGGTACCGCTCGTGCTCGACCGCGGCGAGCGCCAGCGGGCCGCCGGGGCCGGTGGACGGCGGCCCGGTCCGTACCAGCAGTGCCAGGTCGCCGTCGGCCGCGGTGAACTCGCCGGCCGTGGAGAAGACCGTGGCCGTCAGCGAGAGGTCGGCCGGTCCGTCCCGGAGTGCGGTACGCAGGTGGGCGCGGACCAGGTCCTCGGGCAGGGACCGGCCGAACAGCTCGGCCGACGCGGTCCGCAGCCGCTCCAGGTGGAGGTCGAGGCCCCGGGCCCGGCCGCCGCGGATCTGTATCGCGGTGAAGTGGGCGTGGCCCGCGAAGGCGAGCGGCGCGAGGTCGTCGGTGGCCGCCGGACGGCCGTTCAGGTGCGTGATGTGCGGGGAAACTTCGTTCATGGTCCGGACGTTAAGGCTTGACACCGGTGACAAGGTCAAGCGGAGGGGTGGGGCAGGCATGCTGATCGGGGAGTTGTCGCGGCGGACGGGCGTCAGCGCGCGGTCGTTGCGGTACTACGAGGCGCAGGGGCTGCTGGAGGCCCGGCGCGGCGCGAACGGCTATCGCGCCTACGCCGAGGAGGCCGTGGTGACCGTCCAGCAGATCCGCTCGCTGCTGCGGGCGGGCCTGTCCACCGAGGTGATCCGCCAGGTGCTGCCGTGCGCCCGGGGCGACCGGCCCGGGTTCGACTGGTGCGCGGAGCTGCGGGAGATCCTCGGCGGGGAGCTGGCGGAGATGGACGACCGGATCGAGGCGCTGCGGCGCAGCCGGGGCACGCTCGCGGGGCTGCTGACCGGGCATCCTCACTCGAAGGCCGCCGCGGCCTCCTTGAGCGCGGCGGCCACCGCCTCGGGCGCGTCGGGGCCCGGCTCGCCAGGGGTGTAGGTGACCGAGCGCAGTGCGCCCTCGTAGCGGAAGGTCCGGTGGCGCTCGAACAGGGGCCAGGAGACCGGGGATTTGCGGTCGATCCCGATGCTGATGCCCTGGAACGGGGCCATGCCGATGAGCTGGTGGACGCTGGGCGGGGTGGCCCGCACCTCGCCGTCGACGCTGACGGTGAACGACCAGCGCAGCCCCTTCTCGGCCGTGGCGGCGAGGACGACGACGTGCTCCCCCGGCGTGAGCGGGCCCGCGTCGGTCTCGTGCAGGACGCCGTATTCGTTGTAGGCCAGGCGGAGCCGCCCGTCCTCGACGTACAGGCTGTAGCCGCCGCCCTGGTCGCCGTGGGAGACGAGCACCCCCTCCCCCGCCTCGTCGATGACGACGGTGATCTCGAAGGAGCGCAGGGAGACCAGCCGGGAGGACCGGTAGCGCTCCAGCTCCGGGGTGCCGGGCAGCAGGGTCAGTGGGCGGGTCAGGCGTTGTTCGGCGGGGTTGCGGCGGGCGAGGGCACCGCTGCCGTCGGGGAGCGGGAAGACCCCGTTGCGCCAGGCGGCCGCCTCCCAGGCCTCGGACAACTCCTTGACCAGGTCCGGGCGTTCGGCGGCGAGGTCGTGGATCTCGGTGGGGTCGGTGCGGATGTCGTACAGCGCCCACTCGGAGTCGTCGTAGGGCGTGCCGGGGCGGTGGAGGGTGACGAGCTTGTGGCCGCCCCGGTAGTAGCTGCGGTTGCCGGTCATCTCGCAGTACTGCTCGGGGTGGGTGGAGGCGTGGTCCGGGTCGGCGAGTACGGGAGCGAAGCTGATGCCGTCCGGTTCCTGGAGGGTGACACCGCGCCGCTCGGCCGGGCGGTCGAGTCCGGCGAGCCGCAGCAGGGTGGGGGCGATGTCGGTGACGTACTGGTACTGCGTGCGCGTCCCGGGGGCCAGCAGCTCCTCGCGGGCGCCCTTGGGCCAGGACAGGACGAACGGGACGCGGACCCCGCCGGCGTACGTGTGCCCCTTGTACAGCCGGAAGGGGGTGTTGGAGGCCATGCCCCAGCCGCGCGGGTAGTGGACCAGGCTGCGCGGGCCGCCGATCAGTTCGGGGTCGCGGTCGACGTCGGGGGTCCAGTCGCCGGGCAGGGCGGGGTGGTGGACGAAGCGGCTGAAGTAGGAGCGGGTGCCTTCCGCGCCGCCTTCGCCGGTGCCGCCGTTGTCGGAGGTGAAGACGATGATGGTGTTGTCGAGTTCGCCGAGCGCTTCGAGGGTGTCGGTGAGCCGGGCCAGGTTCTGGTCGATGTTGTCGACGAGTGCCGCGTAGACCTCCATGTAGCGGGCGTAGAGCTTCTGTTGCTCCGGGGTGAGGCTGTCCCAGGCGGGGACGTCGAGGCCGGCCTCGCTGTTGCGGTCGGGCAGTTCGGTGCCGGGCGGGAGCAGTCCGGCGGCGAGCTGGGCGGCGAAGCGGCGCTCGCGCAGGACGTCCCAGCCCTCGTCGTAGCGGCCCCGGTGGCGGGCGATGTCGGCCGGCTTGGCCTGGAGCGGGCCGTGGACGGCGTTGTGGGCGAGGTAGAGGAAGAACGGCTTGTCGGGGTCGTGGGCGCGCAGCGACTTCACCATGGAGATCGCCTGGTCGGTGATGTCGTCGGTGTAGTAGTAGTCGTCGGCGAAGTCGTCGATGTCCAGCGGGCTGTTGTCGCGGACGAGTTGGTGCGGGTGGAAGAGGCTGGTGAGGCCTTCGAGGACGCCGTAGTACTGGTCGAAGCCCTTGTTCAGCGGCCAGTTGTCGCGGTCGTCGGCGGCGTTGGAGGCGGAGTCGCGGACCAGGTGCCATTTGCCGACGGCGTAGGTGGCGTAGCCGTTGTCGTGGAGGAGCTCGGCGAGGGTGGGGATGTCGTCGGCGATCTCCATGCCGTAACCGGGGAAGCCGGGGTCGGAGTTGGCGACCATGGCGTAGCCGACGCGGTGCGGGTTGAGGCCGGTGAGCAGGGCGGCGCGGGCCGGGGAGCAGAGCGGCATGGTGTGGTAGTTGGTGAGCCGTACGCCGTTGTCGGCGAGCGCGTCGAGGGTCGGGGTGGCGATCTCGGAGCCGAAGGGGCCGATGTCGCTGTAGCCCATGTCGTCGACGAGGACGACGACGATGTTGGGGGCTTTCTCGCCTGCCGTGGTGCGCGGCGGCCAGGAGGGCTCCGATGCGGCGAAGGTGCGGCCGATCCGGCCGGGGAAGCCGTCGTAGGGGTCGCGTCGGGTGGGGTCGGTGGTCATCGGCGGGGCTCTCCGTCACGGCTGGGGTGGTGGTCGTCGGGCAGCGGGAACAGCCGGGCCAGTTCGTCGGCGACGGCGGCGAGTTGGGGGCGTGCGGGGTGGCCGGTGAAGGCGGCGATCTGGAGGAGGGTGGAGCCGCCGCGGACGGTCAGCAGCTCGGTGTCGAGCAGTCCGGGGACGATCCGGCGGACCGTGTCGGCCGCTGCCGGTTCGGCCAGCAGATCCGCCAGCGGTGTACGGAGGTTGAGCGCGCCCTCGGTGAACTCGTCCGAGCGGGCCGCGGGTTCGCGGGCCGCTTCCGACCGCTCCCGCTGGGCGGCGACGAGGAGGTGGGCCTCGGTCACCCGGTCCGGATCGTCCGGGACGCCGAGGCGGGCGTACTGGTCGGCGGGGGCGTCGTTCGCGCGCAGCCCTTCCACCAGCAGCCGGAGCATGCGCAGCTCGACCGCGTCGTCGACGATCGGCTTCTCCTGACGCGGGTCGGCCGCCAGGTCGAAGAGGAGGGTGCCGAAGCGCTGCGGGCCCAGGAGCGGGGAGGGGTGGGCAGGGATGCGGAGGGTGGGCACGCCCTTGGTGAACGCGAACGGTTCGGCCAGGGTCAGCCCGGTCAGCTCCTCGGGGGTGAAGCGGCCCCGGATGCGGGTGGGCATCAGGGTGTGCTCGTACAGCGGCTGGTTGGTGTCGTCGTGGCAGGCCCGCATGTAGACGTACCGGCCGTCGGTGACGTTCACATGGCCGCCGAACATGCCGAACAGCGCTGATTCTCTGGGCTGTTGCGCGTCGGCGGTCTCGCGCAGGGGCCGCCCCTGGACGTCCGGCGGGATATCGGCGCCGAAGAAGTCCAGCAGGGTCGGCGCGAGGTCGACGGTCTGGACGAGGGAGCCGTCGCGGGTGCCGTCCCGGTCCGGGCGGCGCGGGTCGTGGACGAAGAGCGGGGTGTGGACCAGCTCTTCGTACCAGGGGGTGACGACCTTGGCCCACCAGCCCTTCTCGCCGAGCAGATAGCCGTGGTCGGTGCAGACGATCAGCAGCGTGTCGTCCCACAGCCCGTGTTCGTCCATCGCGTCGAGGACCCGGCCGAGCGAGTGGTCGCACATGGAGAGCAGCGCCGCGTATTCGTAGCGGGCGTGGCTCTCCTGCTCCTCGGTCTCGGTGACCCGGTTGTAGTCGGGCCAGTCGAAGTGCGGGCCGTCGTAGTCGTGCGGGTAGAGGTCCTTGTAGTGGTCCTGGGTGAAGAAGGGTTCGTGCGGGTCGAAGGTCTCGATCTGGACGAACCAGTCGTCCTCGGTGTGGTTGGTCCGCAGGAATTCCAGTCCGGCGTCGAAGGTGAGGGTCTGCGGCTGCTTCGCCTCGGTGTCCAGGTGCTGCCGGTTGACCCAGTCCTGCCGCCAGAGGTCGTTGCGGGTGGCCCGGAGGTTCTCCGGGATCTCCGGGTCGGCGACCTGGCCCTTCCAGGCGTCGCCCTCCTGGCCCCGGAAGAACTCCCAGGAGTTGTAGCGGCCGTGGTAGGTGGCCCCGCCGTCCTCCCAGTAGTGCTGATGGTCGCTGACGAGGTGGGTGTAGACGCCGTGCCGCTTCAGGATCTCGGGCATCGAGTCGTCGAACGGCTCCAGCGGACCCCAGCCCCGGTGCAGGAAGTTGTGGCGTCCGGTGTGCAGTTCACGGCGGGCCGGCATACAGGGCATGGAGCCCGCGTAGCACCGGTCGTAGGTGACCGTACGGTCCGCCAGGCGGGCGAAGTTGGGGGCGTGGGTCCAGTCGGCCCCGTACGGCGACAGCAGATGCCGGTTGAGGCTGTCGAACATCACCATGACGGCCTTCACGCGGTGTTCCGTCCTTCCGCAGGATCAAGGGGCTTCAGGTCGCGGGCGCGGCGGAAGCCGCCGTGGCCGGTCGAGGAGTCGGGGGTGTTGTGGGAGCGGGCGGCGACCCGGTAGCGGTTGCAGTACGAGGCGTGGCAGAGGTAGGAGCCGCCCCGGATGACGCGTTCGCCGGGTCCGAAGGCGTCCGCGCACCACTCCCAGACGTTGCCGGAGGTGTTGTGGAGCCCGTGGCCGTTGGGTTCGTACGCGGTGACGGGCACGGTGCCGGTGCGGCCGCCGGGCCGGTCGGATCGGTGCGGGAAGCGGCCGCGCCAGGTGTTGCACATCTCGCGGCCTTCGGGGGTGAAGTCGTCGCCCCACGGATAGCGGGCGCCTTCCAGGCCGCCGCGCGCCGCGTACTCCCACTCCGCCTCGGTGGGCAGCCGGGTCCCGGTCCAGTCGCAGTAGGCCAGGGCGTCGTCGTACGAGATGTGGACGACCGGGTGGTCGGCCCGGTCCGTGACGTCGGAGCCGGGCCCTTCCGGCGCGTCCCAGGCCGCGCCCGCGACGCCGAGCCACCAGGGTGCGCCGGGCACCCGTCCGAGGATGTGGCGCTCGGCGGCCTTCGGGTGGACCAGCAGGTGAAAGACGTAACTGGTGCCGTGGCGTTCGGCGTCGGTGCGGTAGCCAGTGGCGGCCGCGAAAGCCGCCCAGTCGGCGTTGGTGACGGCGGTCGTGTCGATGGCGAAGGGGGCCACGGTGACGTCCCGCACCGGGCCTTCCCGGTCGGCGGGGTAGCCCTCGCCGAAGGCGTCGCCCATCCGGAAGGTGCCGCCGGGCAGTTCGGCCATCACGCCTCGGGTGGTGGCGACGGCGCGGCGTACCGCCGGGAGCGGCAGGACGTCGGTGGCGGACGCCCCTCCCGTACAGGCGCGTCCCGGGGCGCAGCAGGCGTTCACGCGAGCACCTCGGTCTTCCGGATCGCGGGCCGTACGGGTACGGGCTCGGGTGCCGCCGCCAACAGGGCCCGGGTGTACGGGTCCTGGGGGTGCTCGCAGACCTCGTCGGCGCTGCCGGTCTCCACGATCCGGCCCCGGTGCATGACCGCGATGCGGTGGCTGACCTGGCGGACGACGGCGAGGTCGTGGGCGATGAAGACCAGGGCCAGCCCCAGGTCCCGCTGGAGGTCGGTGAGGAGGCCGACGATCTGCGCCTGGACGGAGACGTCGAGCGCGGAGACGGGTTCGTCGCAGATGAGGACGGACGGGTCGGGGGCGAGCGCGCGGGCGATGCCGATGCGCTGGCGCTGCCCGCCGGAGAAGGAGCGCGGGTGCCGGTCGGCGACGGCCGGGTCGAGACCGGCGAGCGTGAGCAGTTCGGCGACCCGGGCCTCCCGCTCGTCCCGGTCGCCGAGGCCGAAGGCGATCAGCGGTTCGGCGACGATCTGCCCGACGGTCATGCGGGGGTTGAGGGAGGCGTAGGGGTCCTGGAACACCATCTGGACCTGTCGGCGCACCGCGTGCAGCGCGCGCCGCGAGGGCCGGGTGACGTCCTCGCCGCGCAGTCGCAACGTGCCCCCGTCCGAGGCGTGGGCGTGCGCCAGGACCCGGGCCAGGGTCGACTTGCCCGAGCCGGACTCCCCCACGATGCCCAGGGTCTCCCCCTCGGCCAGGGTCAGCGACACCCCGTCCAGCGCGGTGAATCCGGCCCCCCGGGTGCCGCGCGCCCGGTACGTCTTGACCAGCTTCTCCGCCTCCAGGACGACGGCCCCGGGCGCGGGCCGGTCGATGCGGGCGGGCGGCGGGGGCGCGGGCAGTGGTTCGGTGCGCCCGGCGGCGGGCAGGCAGGCGGCCCGTACGCCGTCGGTCAGCTCGACGAGCGGGGGCGTCCCCGTACGGCAGCGGTCCTCGACGAGCGTGCAGCGCGCGGCGAACGCGCAGCCGTCGCCGAGCAGCGCGAGGTCGGGCGGGGCGCCGGGGATGCCGGTGAGCCGGGTGCCGGAGGGGGCGGAGAGCCGGGGCACGGCGGCGAGGAGCCCGGCGGTGTACGGGTGGCGGGGGCGGGTGAGGACCTCGGCGGTGGGCCCGTCCTCCACGACGGTGCCGCCGTACATGACGAGGACGCGTGCGCAGGAGCGGGCGACGACGCCCATGTTGTGGGTGATGAGGACGAGTGCGGTGCCGGTCTCGCGGTTGAGGTCGGCGAGGAGGGTGAGGATCTGCTCCTGGACGGTGGCGTCGAGCGCGGTGGTCGGTTCGTCGGCCAGCAGGATGTCCGGTTCGCCGGCCAGGGCCATCGCGATGAGGATGCGCTGGCGCTGCCCGCCGGAGAACTGGTGCGGGTGGTCGTCGATACGCCGGTGGGGTTCGGGGATGCCGACCCGGTCGAGGAGGTCGACCGCGCGGGCCCGGCGGGCGGCCCGGTCGCGTTTGCCGTGGGCTCTCAGCACCTCGTCCAGGTGGCGGCCGACGGTGAGGACCGGGTTCAGGGCCGTCATCGGGTCCTGGAAGATCATGCCGATACGGGCGCCGCGCACCGCCCGCAGCTCCTCGTCGGTGGCGGCGGCGAGGTCCTGGCCGTCCAGGAGGACGGAGCCGGTGGCGAGACGGCCGGTGCCGGGCAGCATCCGGGTCAGGGCGAGCGCGGTGGTCGACTTGCCCGAGCCGGACTCCCCGACGACGGCGAGGGTCTCGCCCCGGCGCAGGGTGAAGGAAAGGCCGCGCACGGCGTGCAGGGGCGAGCCGTCGGAGCCGGTGAAGTCGACGCCGAGGTCGCGGACTTCGAGCAGATGGCGGGGCGGCCGCGAGGAAGTGGAGTCCGGTGCGGTCATCGGCGTATCTCCCGGTTGAGCGCCTCGGCGATGAGCGAGAGGCCGAGGACGAGCGCGGTCACGGTGATCAGCGGCCCGGCGGCGAAGTGCGGGGCCTGGTCGAGGTAGGGCATCGACTGGCTGAGGATGGAGCCGAGCGTCGGCTCCGGCGGCCGGACGCCCACGCCGAGGAAGCTCATCGCGCCCTCGATGAAGACGGCGACGGTCAGCGACACGGCGATCTGGACGATCAGCGGGTCGGCGGCGTTGGGCAGGATGTGCCGGACGAGCACCCGGGGGCCTGAACTGCCGCCGACCCGGGCGGCGGTGACGTACTCCCGCTCCCGCTGCACGAGGATCCCGCCGCGCAGCAGCCGCCCGAACGCCGGGATCTCGGCGAGCGCGATGACCAGGACGACGGGCAGCCGGCCGGGGCCCAGGATCGCGGTGACGGCGAGCGCGAGGATCAGGCCCGGGAAGGCCAGGATGAGGTCGAAGACCCGCTGGACGAGGGTGTCGGCGACCGGGTGCGCCGCCGCGGCCAGGGCGAACAGGCAGCCGAGTACCGCGCCGAGGGGGACGGCGATCGCGATGATCCCGAGGTCGGCGCGGATGCCGTACAGCACCCGGCTGAGCAGGTCGCGGCCGAGGTCGTCGGTGCCGAGCGGGTGGCCGGGGGTGCCGAGGGCGGCGAGGCTCTGGCCGCTCTGGTCGGTGGGCCCGTGCCCGGCGAGGAGCGGGGCGAGCAGTCCGGCGAGGACCACCACGCCGACGAGGACCAGGCCGGTGCGGGCCCGGGCGGTGGAGAGGGCGGCGCGGTAGGGGTGGCGGGGGCGTGCGGCCTTCCGCGGGCCGGCGGGCGGGGCCTCGGTGGTCGCCGGGGATACCGGGGCGAGGTCGGGGGTCGAGGTCATGGGGGTCACTCCCACCTGATCCGGGGGTCGAGCCAGGCGTACACGAGGTCGGTGAGCAGTTGGACGACGACGAAGACGGCGACCAGGAGGAGCAACAGGTCCTGGACGACGGGGTAGTCGCGGCGTTGGAGGCCCTGTTCGGCGAGCTGGCCGAGGCCCGGCCAGGCGAAGATCGCCTCGACCAGGACGGCTCCGCCGAGCAGGTGTCCGGTCTGCATGCCGAGCAGGGTGACGACGGGCGGGAGGGCGTTGGGCAGCGCGTGCCGCCACAGCAGCCGGCGCGGTGCGACTCCGGCGGCCGTGGCGGTGCGGATGTAGTCCTCGGCGAGCGCGCGTTCGATCCCGTCCTTGAGGTAGCGGCCGAGGACGGCGGCGCTGGGCAGGGCGAGGCAGAGCGCGGGCAGCAGCAGGTACTGCGCGGCGAGGTCGGGTGCGGTGAGGAAGGCCACCCGGCCGCCCGGCGGCAGGACGCCGAGGACCACGGCGAACAGCACCACGAGGAGCACGCCGCTGACGAACGGCGGCACGGCGAGCGCGGCGGTCGTGGTGACCCGGATCGCGCTGCGGATCCAGCCGCTGCGGGAGGTGGCCCCGAGGATGCCGAAGGCCGTACCGAGCACGATGACGAACAGCAGGGCGGCCACGGTCAGTTCGGCGGTCGCGCCGAGCCCGTCCCCGATCAGGTCGGAGACCTCGCCGCCGATCGCGTACGAGGGTCCGAGGTCGCCGGTGAGCAGGGAGCCGATCCAGTGGGCGTACTGGGAGAGGAGGGGCGCGTCGAGGCCGAGCCGGTCGCGGATCGCGGCGACGGTGGCCGGGGAGGCGTCGGGCCCGGCGAGGGAGGTCGCGGGGTCGCCGGGGACGAGCCGCAGGATCGTGAAGATCACGAAGGAGGCGGCGAACAGGACGAGGAGGGCGGAGGGCAGCCGCCTCAGCAGGTAGCTGCGCATGTCACACCAGGTAGGCGTCGTCGAGGTTGAGATAGGAGAACTTGTTCTGGGTGACGCCGTGCAGCCGGTCGGCGCCGACCTCGACCTGGCCGCGTACGACGAGGTCGATGATGAACGCCTCCTCCAGCAGGATGCCGGAGATCTTCTCGTGCAGGGCGTTGGCCTCGGCAACGCTCGACTCCGGCTTCGTCCAGGCCTCCTGGACGACCTTCGTGTACGCCGCGGAGCGGTACTTGGAGGTGTTCTTGGCCTCGTTGAACGGATAGGCGCTCACCGCGAGGGTGGAGGGCTGGACCTGGGCGAAGCCGTGGCCCATGGACCACAGCGCGGGCATCTGCTGTGAGATCAGCTTCTTCTGCGCGGTGGCCCCGTCGGTCGGCTCCAGCGTGACGTGGACGCCGATCTGCTTGAGGTCGTACTGGATGGACTCGGCGATGGCGGTCTCGCCGGGCAACGCGATGTGGAGCAGGGGCAGTTCGAGCTTGCGGTGACCGGCCGACCTCAGCAGCTCGCGGGCCTTGCCGGGGTTGTGGGTGTAGTGGGTGCGGTGGGCCTCGCTGTAGGCGGGCGAGGACTTGGGCCACGGGGCGGCCGAGGCGATTCCGTAGCCGCCGAGGGTCTGGGCGAGGAGCCGCTCGCGGTCGACGGCGAAGGCGAGGGCCTGGCGGACGGTCCGGTCGTCCAGCGGGGCGACGGTGGTGTTGACCCCGAGGTAGGCGGCGCCCGCTCCGGTGTCGTAGTCGGTGATCTTCAGCCGGGAGTCGCTCTTGACGACGCCGAGGCTCTTGCCGGGCACATGAAAGGAGAGGTGGGTCTGGCCGGAGCGCAGGGACGAGATCAGCGCGTCGGCCTGGGGTATGACGCGCAGTTCGACGCCGTCGAGGTAGGGGCGGTCCGGCTGCCAGTAGCGGTCGTTGCGGGTCAGGGTCAGGCCGGAGCCGGGGCTCCACTTCTTCAGCCTGAACGGCCCGGTGCCGATGAGCTTCTTTCCGGTGACGGCGTCCTCGACGGTCTTCTCATCAGTGATGATCATGAATTCGAAGAGGTCGAAGAGATTGTTCACCGGGTGGGCGAGCTTCAGGACCAGTTCGTGGTCGCCGCGCTTCTCGAAACCGGTGATCGCGGCGGCCGTACTGCGCAACTGGGCGGCCCGGACCGGGTTCTGGAGGTTCTTCACGGCGAAGATCACGTCGTCGGCGGTGAAGGCCCGGCCGTCGTGGAACGTGACGCCCTCGCGGAGGGTGAGCGTGATGCTGCGCCCGTCCTTCCCGTACGTCCAGGAGGTGGCGAGCTCCGGCTTCGGGGTGAGGTCGTCGTCGTAGCGGGTCAGGGTGTTGTAGATCAGCCGCTGCTGGAGCGACTGGCCGCTCTGCGCGAACAGCAGGGCGGGGGTGAAGTCGGCGTTGACGGCGACGCCGAGGATGCCGCCGCGCTTGGGCGCGCCGCCGGACTCCTTCGGGTCGGACGAGGCCTCGGAGACCGCCGAGCGGCAGCCCGCCAGGCCCAGTCCGAGCAGCAGGGAGCCGCCGCCGGCCGCGCGCAGGGCGGTGCGCCGGGAGGGCCCGGCGGGCGGGAGCGGGGACGGGGGCGAGGGCGGGGTGGGGTACAGCTCGGTCATCGGAGCCTGCCTGTGGCGGAGAGGGACGGAGGAAGGAAGGAAGGAAGGGCGGACGGAGTGAGTGAGGGAGGGAGGGAGGGAGGGAGGGAGGGACTGGACGTAATTAATTCCGCTGCGGGAGCAATTGAGACGGAGCGGTGCACACGCAGGAGCGCATGCGGGTGCGGAGGGCTCAGGCGCCCGTGCGGTCGGGGACGTACGGGGGCGGCGCGGGATCACACGGGAGCATGCCCGACGACGGACCTGCCGACAGATCTACGACGGAGAGCGCTCGGATCTCAGGTGCGCGGGAACGTGATACGGCGTCGAGAGCCGGACCGGGCACAGGGAACGCGCAGGGGTCCGGGGTCAGTTGTGGACGGCACAGACCGCGCTGGCCTGTCGACAGAGGTCGACGTGCCTGCGGGAGACGAGGCGCATGTCCGGGTTCACGGGAGCAATATGACAGCGGCCTCGCCGGGAGGTCAACCCGGTCTGTCCGGATCCTGGTACGAAAGCCCCTCCTGCCCGCTACACCCGACTACCGGTCGAAGGTCGTAAGCGGGCTCCTGAACAGGGGATTCAGCAGAATCGTGCCGCCCGCGACGGGCAGAACGGTCATTCCGGCATGCGGACTGACGATCCGTTCGGGGTCGCCGCAGACATGGGACAGGTCGACCGCGGCGCCCCGGATCTCCTCCAGATACTCCGGGTTGAGCAGGCTGGAGTGTTCGGTGACCACGACCAGATCCGGGTTGAGGACGTCGAGCAGCAGCGCGGTCGCCCGGCCCACCGCGCGGGCCCGCTCGCGCAGCAGCCGGTCGGCCCGCCGGTCACCGGCCGCCGCCGCGTCCACCAGCAGGAACACATCGGCTTCGGGCACGATCCCGCGCCGCACGGCGGTCCGGCCGACCGCCACGTTGGAGGCCGTCGCCTCCAGGCAGCCGGTGCGCCCGCAGGGGCAGCCGACCGTGGAGTCCGGCACCGGCAGATGGGCGACGTCCCCGGCGCCGGAACCCGGGCCCTGGTGGACCACCCCGGCGATGCCCAGGGCCGCGTCGACGACATTGCCGATGAAGAGGTGGACCAGGCTGCGGCGGGCGGCGGGGTGTCCGAAGAGGATCTCGGACTGGGCGATGGCGCGGGCGTGGTTGTCGATGCGGACGTCGATTCCGCCCAGGCCGCGGGAGAGTTCGGCGGCGAGCGGCCGCTGGTGCCAGCCCAGCGCGTCGTGCCGTACCGCCGTGCCGAGCGCGGGATCGACCCAGCCGCCGAGCGCCGCACCGACCCCCAGCAGCCGGCGGCCCCGGACGGCCTCGTCGAGGAAGGTCCGCAGCCCGGCGAGGACGCGGCCCGACAGTTCGCCGGGGTCGATGCCCTCGTGCGGGAAGGTGCGGCGGGCGAGCAGCCGGCCGCGCAGATCCAGCAGGCCGAACGTCGATCCGGGCACCCCGATGTGAACGCCGCCCGCCACCGGTCCCTCACCCTCCCCGGTGTGCAGGTCGACCGGGATCTGCGGTCTGCCGACGCCGCTGCTCTCCACCAGCTCGGGCAGTTCACGGACCAGGCCGAGGCGGACGAGATCGGTGCACTGGCGGGAGACGGCGGCGGGGCTGAGGCCGGAGAGGGCGGCGATCGATCTGCGGGCGACGGGCCCGTGGTCGAGCACCGCGCGCAGGACGGTCGCGGCATTGGCCTCGCGGCGGCCGTCGCCGGCGGTCCGGAAGAGCTGGGGGGCGGCGGTCATGGTGGCCTTCCTTCGGTCCTGCGCCACGGGGCGCTCGCAACGTTACGGCGGCGTGAAATCGCGCGGGGGCCCGCGCCCGGTCGGCGGACGGGGTACGGAACCTGTCCGGAATCATGGAGAAAACCGCAGGTCGGAGTCGTTCCGACGGTGCGCGCTCGGACGGGTTCCGGGCCGTGCGCAAGCGCCGATTCAACCACCGCCGGAACCGGCCCGGAACGCGGGCGGGTGCTTGACGTGCGGCGCGGGGCGCTGGAATTCTCCGGGGCATGTTCGCGACGGCCGTTTCCGACGCGCGGCCCGCCCACGCCGGCCGCACCGCAGCAGCGGCTGCGTGTCCGCGCCGCTGTACCGCCGGCTGATCTGCCGCACTGCCGCACTGCCGCTCCGCTCCACACGTTCGCGGCGCGCCGCACCGCACCGCACCGCTCCCGCTCTCACCTCTCCGTCCGTCCCACCGGATCTCCGTCCGTCCCACCGGACCCCTCCCGGTCGCCCCCTGCCTCAATTAATTCCGCTCCAAGATTAATCAATGGATGGTCTTGGTCCCCGAAAGGAACCCGCCATGTCCTCGGCAACCACCGCCCCCGCCTCCACCACCTCCACCGTCACCGTCCAGAAGGTCGGCGGCCGTCTCGGCGCCGTCATCTCCGGGGTCCGGCTCGGCGGCGACCTCGACGCCGCGACCGTCACGGAGATCCGGTCCGCGCTGCTGGCCAACAAGGTCGTCTTCTTCCGTGGCCAGGACCACCTGGACGAGGAGGGCCACGAGGCGTTCGGCCGGCTGCTCGGCGCTCCGGTCGCGCACCCCACCGTCCCGTCCGCCGACGGCCGTTACTCCCTCGGCATCGACTCCGACCACGGCGGCCGGGCCAACCAGTGGCACACCGACGTCACCTTCGTGCCCGCCTACCCGGCGTTCTCCATCCTGCGCGCCGTCACCGTCCCGCCCTACGGCGGCAACACCCTGTGGGCCAACACCGCCACCGCGTACGACGGGCTTCCCGAGCCGCTGCGCGTCCTCGCCGACTCGCTGCGGGCCGTGCACTCCAACGACTACGACTACGCGGCGCTGCGCCCGCAGGCCGTGCCGGAGGCGCTGAAGCAGTACAAGGAGGTGTTCACCTCGACGAAGTTCCTCACCGAGCACCCGGTGGTGCGGGTCCACCCGGAGACCGGCGAACGCGTCCTGCTGCTGGGCAACTTCGTCCAGCGGATCGCCGGGCTGACCGGCCAGGACTCCCGTACGCTCCTGAATCTCTTCCAGTCCCACATCGAGCGCCCCGAGAACACCGTGCGCTGGCAGTGGCAGGTCGGCGACGTCGCGATCTGGGACAACCGCGCCACCCAGCACTACGGCGTGGACGACTCCGACGCCCACGAGCGCAAGCTCCGCCGCGTCACGGTCGACGGGGACGTGCCCGTCGGCGTCGACGGCCGCTCCTCCACGCTGATCTCGCCCGAGGAGGTCCCCGACCCGGCGTTCGGCATCGCGTCCGGAGCGTCCACGGCGGCCTGACCACGACCTGACCACGACCTGACCACGGTCGTCACGCCTCCCCTGCCATGCGCACCCGGCCTCCCGGGCGGTAGCGTCCTGAACAGGACAGTCCGGATCAGGACAGTCCCGGATCAGGACGACCGCCCGGGAAGCGGGCTGGGCACCAGGGGAAAGCGGGCCGGGTACGTGGAGAGCCACAGCGGAATCACCGTGCAGCGGGCGCTGGAGCTGCCGGGGCTGCGCGCCGGGCTCCCGGAGGTGGTGGCCGGCGCCGACCGGCTGAACCGTACGGTGCGCTGGGTGCACGCGGGCGAGGTCCCGAACATCGCATCCCTCCTCAAGGGCGGCGAGCTGCTCCTGACCACGGGACTGGGCCTGGGCGCCCGCCCCGCCGAACAGCGCGCCTTCGTCCGCCGCCTCGCCGACCGGGGCATCGCGGCCCTGGTGGTGGAGCTCGGCCCGCGGTTCGGCCGGCTGCCCGCCTCCATCGTGGACGCCGCCCGCGCGGCCGGGCTCCCGCTGGTCCAGTTGCACCGCGAGGTGCCGTTCGTCGCGGTGACCGAGGAGGTGCACACCGAGATCGTCAACGGGCACTACGCGCTGCTCCAGCAGGCGGAGGAGGTGCACCGGCGCGCCACCCGGGCGCTGCTCGACGGGGGCGGGGTGCCGCAGGTCCTCGGGATACTCGCCGACTTCACCGCCAACCCGGTCTTCCTGGAGACGCCCGACGGCCAGCTCCTGTACGCGGCGTCCACCGGGACCGGCCCGGTGGGCGCGGACCCGCTCCAGGTCTGGGAGGGCATGCGCGGCGACCGGGCGGCCCGGGAGAGCCCGCCGACCGGTGCCGTGCTGGTGGACGTGCCCGGCGGCGGGCCCGAGACCGCTTCGGTACGGGCGCGGCTGGTGCTGCTCGCGGTGTCCGGGCCGCTGGCGACGGTGCACCGGATGGCGGCGGAGCGTGCGGCGGGGCTCCTCGCGGTCGTGCTGATGCAGGCCCGGCAGGAGGAGGAGCTGGCCGCCCGGGGCCGGGGCGACTTCCTCACCGATCTCGCGGAGGGCCGGATCGCCCCGGAGGACGCCCCCGCCCAGGCCCGGGTGCTCGGCTTCCGGCCCGGCGAGACCCCGCTCCTCCCGGTGGTGATGCGGCTGGCCCCCGAGCTGTCCCCGTCGGGCAACTGGGCGCTGCTGGCCCGTGCGGTCCTGGAGGAGCTGGCCTCGGTCGGGGTCCCGGTGCTGCTCGGTGTACGGCCCGTGGAGGGGCGGGTTCCGCTGCTGCTGGGGCTGCGCTCGGAGGGCGAGCGCACGGCGGTCGCGGACCGGGTGGCCGCCGCGCTGCGGGCGGGCGTGGAGCGGGCCGGTCTCGACCGGGCCGGTTCGCAGCCGCCGGTGGTCGTGGTCGGCGTCCCGGGCGGCTGGGCGGCGGCAGGTGCGGGGCTGCGGCACGCGTCGGAGACGGCGACGGCCGCGCAGGGCCTGGACGACCGGCCCTGGTACGACGCCCGGCGGCTCGACATCGACCTGCTGCTGTGGCGGCTGCGGGACCATCCGGACCTGGCGGCGTTCGTGAACCGGGCGATCGGCCCGCTGCGCGAACACGACCGCACCTCGCGCCCGCCGTTGCTGCCGACGCTCCAGGCGTATCTGGCGCACGCGGGCCGCAAGGCGGAGACCGCGCGCGAGCTGCACCTCAACCGCCAGACGCTCTACAACCGCCTCGCCCGGATCGGCGAGCTGCTGGGCACGGACCTGGACGACCCGCAGACGGTGCTGGCGCTGAGCCTGGCGCTGCGGGCCCGCCGCCACACGACCTGACCGGCCGGGGCGTACGCAACGGCTCAGCGCACCCGCCCCCAGTTCGGCCCGCCACTCCCGCCCGGCCGCATCCGCCCCACCGGGTCCGCTCAGCGCGTCCGCCCCGTCGCCAGGGGCTGCGCCAACTCGTCGTAGACGCTGAGCACATGGGCGATCGTGTCGTCCTCGGTGGGCCAGCCCGCCGCCTGCACCCGCCCGGCCTCGGCGAGCCGGGCGCGCGCCGCCGGGTCCCCGAGCAGCCGCACGACCGTACGGGCGAGGGCATCGACGTTGCCGTACGGCACCAACTCAGCCGCCCTGCCGACCAGTTCGGGCACACCGCCGACCGCGGTGGCGACGAGCGGCACCCCGGCCCGCAGCGCCTCCTGCGCCAGCAGGGAGCGGCCCTCCCACCGGCTCGGCAGCAGGACCAGATCGGCGGCGGCCAGCAACTCCCCCACACCGTCCCGGCGTCCGATGAGGGTGACGGGCAACTCCTCGTCCCTGATCCGCCGTTGCAGGGCGTCGCGGTCGCGTCCCTCCCCCGCGATGACGAGCAGCGGCACGGGGTCCAGAGCGCGCCAGACGCGGGCCGCGTCCAGCAGGGCGCCGAAGCCGTGATGCGGTACGAGACTGCCGACGGCCATCAGCAACGGCCGGTCCACCGCCCCCAGTTCGGCCCGCACCTTGCCGTCGTCGTCGGCGGTGACGTCGGCTGCCGGGCGCGCGGGCGGGACGGCGACGGGGGCGAGCCGGGCATCGCGCGCACCCCGCTCGCGGGCCCGGTCCACCAGGTCGGAGGAGGGGGCGAGGACCACGGCCGCGGCCCGTGCGGCGCGCCGTTCCAGCAGATGCAGGATCTGACGGCGGGCGCCTTCCGCGTACCGCCGCGTGTGCCAGGTCATCACCAGGGGCACGGCGCGCCCGCTGAGGGCGAGGGCGGTGCGGGCTGCCGCGTGGAGCCCGTGGGCGTGGACGACGTCCGCCCCCGTGCAGGCGGCCCGCAGCGCGGCGACGGCCGCCGGATCGCTGCGCCGGGGCACCGGAAGGAAGCGGGCTCCGGTCGCCGTGAAATCGTAGGCGCGGTCCACGGCGGGCGGGGCGCAGACGGTGACCTGCACGCCCCGCGCCACCAGCCCGGCGGCCAGCGAACCGACGTGCGCGCTGCTGCCCGCACTGCCGCCGCCCAGGACTTGGACCGTACGCAGCTGTGACACGTTGATTGGCTCCCCGGGGCTCCGGAGTCGGCGGTAAGTACAGCGCCAAGGATGCCAGTCCGTACGCACGTTCCGGGACCGCCGTAACGTTGCTGCCGCAGTCACGGCGACAACCGACCACACCGCACCACCCTCACGGGTGAATCCGGAGGCGCGCAGTTGCCTCCTAGCGGTCGCCCGCCGACTTCACCGACCCGCTCCCGCGTCCCCCGTCGCATGCCTCCGCATCCTCGGGACGCGCCGGGCGAGGCGGCTGACCCGGTCGCCGTCGGCCGCGGCCGCCACGACACCCGCGACCAGCGCCACCCGCCCGAGCCGTCCGGACCGTCCGGCGCAACGGGCGAGGGCCAACCCCAGGGCCGCGCCGAGCGCGTGCGCCCCGGTGTCCCCGAGCATGGCCCGTTCACCGAGGTCGGCAGGTGCGAGCACGCCCGCGACGGCGAGCGGCGCAACGGCCGTGGCACCGCCCGCCGCTCCCGCCGGCCTCGCCGCGCCCACCGCCCCCGCGGCTCCGAGAAGCGCTACGCAGCCGACAGCGGCCCCGGGCGTGACATCGACCAGGTTGACGAGATGGGCGGTGCCCGCGGCGACCACTCCGGTCAGCACGCCGTCCACGGCGCGCTCCTCGACGAGCAGCCCGGCGGCCAGCCCCGCGGCACCGATCCCGATGAGCTTCACGGCCCCGCTGGTCACCTCGCCCCGCCGCAGCGCACCCAGATGGGCACGGAACCCCCGGCGCGGGTCATCGGCGCCCATGAGGTCGTCGTACGCCCCACAGCCTCCGGCCGCCAGCACCGCGAGCACCCCGGCGAGGCGTTCCCGGGGCGGCCCGGGGGCGACGGCGAGTCCCGCGGCCGTACCGATGACGGCGGCCGGACCGGCGTACAGGGTGACGGTCCGTCCGGCGCGGTTGGTGCGCTGCAACGCCGCGTCGGTGCGGCGGCGCAGCAGCCCGTACACCCCGGCGGCCGCGCTCGCCGCCACCACCCCAGTGAGCGTCCGGCCCGCGGCCCCCGTAACCGCCCGGCTCATGCCCTCACCCGTCGGCGCGGGCCGTGGCCAGCAGCTCCTCGGCGTGGGCGCGGGCCGTCTCGGAGTCCTCCTGGCCCGCCAGCATCCGGGACAGCTCCCGCACCCGGTCCTCGCCCTCCAGGACGGTGACACCGCTGCGGGTCACCGAGCCGTCCACGGTCTTCTCGACCAGCAGTTGCCGGTCGGCGAAGGCCGCGACCTGCGGCAGGTGGGTCACGACCACGACCTGGGCCGACCGGGCGAGCTTGGCGAGCCGCCGCCCGACCTCGACCGCCGCCTTGCCGCCGACGCCCGCGTCGACCTCGTCGAAGAGATACGTCGGTACGGGGTCGGAGCCCGCGAAGACGACCTCGACCGCGAGCATTACCCGGGACAGCTCACCGCCCGACGCGCCCTTGGCGATCGGCCGGGGCTGGGCCCCGGGGTGCGGGGCGAGCAGCAGTTCCACCTCGTCGGCGCCCGAAGGGCCGTAGACGACACTCCGCCCGCCGATGTCGATGCCGGACGCCTCGTCGGCCGCCTCGGTCTGCCGGATGGCGAAGGAGACCCGGGCGTGCGGCATGGCCAGCGAGGCCAGCTCCTCGGTCACCGCCTCCGCGAACCGGGCGGCGGCCTCCGTACGCGCGTCGGTCAACGTCTGTCCGAGTACGGAGAGTTCGGCCCGCAGCCCGTCGCGCTCGGCGGTCAGTTCGCCGATCCGCTCGTCGTCGCCCTCCAGCTCGGTGAGCCGGCCGGCGCCCTCCTGGGCCCAGGCGAGGACCGCCGTGATGTCCGTGCCGTACTTGCGGGTCAGGGCGGTCAGGGCGGCCCGGCGCTCCTCCACGGCGGCCAGCCGCAGCGGATCGGCCTCCAACTGGTCGGCGTACCCGGCCAGCTCGCCCGACACATCGGCGATCAGGATCGAGATCTCCCCGATCCGGTCGGCCAGCGCGGCCAGCGCCGGGTCATGGGCCCGGACCCCGTCCAGCGCCTGCCCGGCGGCGGCGACCACGGTCGTGGCGTCGACACCCTCCGGATCCTCCGGGTTCCCCGCCAGCGCGGTGTGCGCGAGCGAGGCGGCGGAGGCGAGGGCCTCGGCGTGCCCGAGCCGCTCCGCCTCGGCGGCCAGCTCGACGTCCTCGCCCGGCAACGGCTCCACCGCCGCGACCTCGTTCAGGCCGAACCGCAGCAGATCCGCCTCCTGGGCCCGCTCCCGGGCCCGGGTGGTCAGCTCTTCGAGCTCGGTGGCGACGGCGCGCAGCCGCCGGTAGGCCGCCGCGTACTTGGCGTGCGGGACCTCCACCCCGTCCCCGGCGTACCGGTCCAGGGCCCCCCGCTGCCGCGCGGGCTTGAGCAGGCCCTGCTGGTCGGTCTGCCCGTGCACGGCGACGAGTTCGTCCGCCAGCTCGGTGAGAACCCCCACCGGCACGGATCTGCCGCCGAGATGGGCCCGTGAGCGCCCTTCCGCCGAAACGGTACGGCTGATGAGCAGCGCACCGTCGTCGAGCTCCGCCCCGGCCTCCTCGGCCCGCAGCGCCGCCGCGTCGCCCTCGGACACCGTGATCCGGCCCTCGACGACCGCGGCCTTGGCCCCGACCCGTACGAGAGCGGGATCCGCACGCCCGCCGAGCAGCAGCCCGAGGCTCGTGACGACCATGGTCTTGCCCGCGCCGGTCTCACCCGTCACCGCGGTGAAACCGGGTGACAGCTCCACCACCGCGTCGTCGATGACTCCGAGCGACCGTATCCGCATCTCCTCCAACACGGACATGACCTTACGAGGTCCCGGGCCGGACGCGCGACGGCCCCCGCTCCCGGATTCACTCTCCCGAGGGTCACGGGGGCCGCAGGACGCCATCGTGAGGGCGGCGACTGTCAGTGGGGCGCGCCCCGCCACCCCGACACGGGCAGCGCGAACTTCGCCACCAGCCGGTCGGTGAACGAGGCCTGGTGCAGCCGCGCCAGCCGTACGGGCACCGCACCGCGCCGCACCTCGACCCGTGCCCCGGCGGGCAGCTCCACGGTCCGCCGGCCGTCGCACCACAGCACCCCGTGCGGGGTGTGCGGCTGGACCTCGACCGCGAGAACGGACGTGGGAGAGGTCACCAGCGGCTTGGCGAACAGCGCGTGGGCGCTGATCGGGACCATCAGCAACGCCTCGACCTCGGGCCAGACGACGGGCCCGCCCGCCGAGAAGGCGTACGCGGTCGAACCGGTCGGGGTCGCGCAGACGATCCCGTCGCAGCCGAACCCGGTGACCGGACGGCCGTCGATCTCCAGGACGACTTCGAGCATCCGCTCGGGCGACACCTTCTGCACGGCCGCCTCGTTGAGCGCCCAGTCGGTGTGCACGATGTCGCCGTTGCTGTGGACGAGGACGTCGATCGTCATGCGCTCCTCGACCTCGTAGTCGCGGGTGACGACCCGGGAGACCACGTTGTCGAGATCGTCGCGCTCGGCCTCGGCGAGGAAGCCGACGCGTCCGAGGTTGACGCCGAGCATCGGCACCCCGGAGGCGCGGGAGAACTCCGCGCCGCGCAGCAGGGTGCCGTCACCGCCGAGGACGATCAGCAGCTCGCAGCCGTCCACGGCGGCGGGGCTGGTGTCCGTGACCGTCTCCACGGTGTCCGGCAGCGGCAGATCGGTCGCCTCCGTCGCCAGGACCCGTACACCGAGTCCGTTGCGCAGCAGGCCCTGCACGACGAGCTCCGCGCTGCGGATCGCGGCCGGGCGGCCGGTGTGCGCCAAGAGGAAGACGGTTCGTGCCGCATTCGTGGTCACATTCGTCGTCACATTCGTTGTCAACGAGGCCCCTCCGCCACTGCACGGTCGACATCCGCGGGATCCAGCTCAGGTGCGCCGGCCCGCAGCCACAGAAAGTACTCGACGTTCCCGGACGGGCCGGGCAGCGGACTGGCCGTCACCCCCCGCACCCCGAGCCCGAGCGCCCAGGCCCGCCGCGCCACTTCCCGTACGGCTTCGGCGCGCAGCTCCGGGCTCCGCACCACTCCGCCGCTGCCGAGCCGCTCCTTGCCCACCTCGAACTGCGGCTTGACCATGAGGACGAGGTCGGCGTCGGGCCCGGCGCACCGGGCGAGGGCGGGCAGCACGAGGCCCAGCGGAATGAAGGACAGATCCCCCACCACCAGGTCGACCGCCTCCCCGTCGATGTCCGCCAAGGTCAACTCCCGTACGTTGGTACGGTCCTTGACGACGACCCGTTCATCGGACTGCAGCGACCAGGCGAGCTGCCCGTACCCGACGTCCACGGCGACGACCTGCCGGGCCCCGGCCCGCAGCAGCACATCGGTGAACCCGCCGGTCGACGCCCCGGCGTCCAGCGCCCGCCGCCCCTCGACGGTCAGCCCGAGCGGCACGAAGGCGGCGAGCGCCCCGGCCAGCTTGTGACCGCCGCGCGAGACGTAGTCCGGGTCGCCGTCGTCCTGGGTGACGACGATCGCGGCGGCCGTCTCGACCTGGGTGGCGGGTTTGGTCGCGGTGGTACGGCCGACGGTGACGCGCCCGGCGGCGATCAGCTGGCTCGCGTGCTCGCGCGAGCGGGCGAGCTTGCGGCGTACCAGCTCGGCGTCGAGGCGGCGACGTGCCACTCCTGCCACGTTGGGTTCAGCTCCTGTTGTCGTGATGCGTGTGATGCGCGTTATGCGTGTGCTGCGAAGGCGTGGGTACGGGACCGGGTGCGGCGGCCGGACGGGTGTCCAGCGAGGTCAGCTCGGACCGCAGCCCACGGTGTACATCCTCGTACACCTCGATGTGCCCGTCCGCCGGGAGGTGGTCCGCATCGGCCAGACGCTCCAGCCGGGCGTCCACCGCGGCATGGCCGGTGGGGGTGCGCACGACCCCGAGGGGCCTGGGCTCGGCGGGCTCGAAGGAGGGCCCCGCGGCAGCCGACTCCTCGGTCACCGGCTCATCGGGCGTGCTCACGGGCGGTGTCCCCGCCTCCGGCGTCCAGTCGCTCATGCCGAAACGCTACATCGACGGGCCGGTGTACCGTCGAGCACGATGGCGACCATGGCGGAGTGCCGCAGCGCACTCGACAAACTTTCCGACAATCTCGCAGCCGCCGAGGGCGACGTACGCGGTGCCGCCGCGCTCGACCGCTCGCTGAGCTGTCACATCAAGGATCTCGACATCACGTTCACCGGCCGGCTGGCCGACGGTCGGATCAGCGTGCGGGACACGGTCGAGGGTCCGCCCCGGGAGAAGGCCGAGATCAGGCTCGCGATGACGGGCGACGACCTGGTGGCACTGGTGGACGGCGACCTGAACTTCGCGAAGGCGTGGGCCTCGGGCCGCGTCCGCCTGGAGGCAGGCTTCCGCGACCTCCTGAAACTGAAATCACTGCTGTAGCCCTACTCAAGCCATGCGGCGGCACATCAAGCCCGTCCTGCCGCACCTTCAAGGACACAGGGGCGGCACATCAAGCCCGTCCGGCGATTGAGGACAATGCGCCCACCGGGGCGCCACCCGCACTCACCCGGCCCACCCTCAGGCGGCTTGACGGACCTGCCGCGCCTTACGCGCCGCCGGAACAACAAGCGGCGTACCCGTCTCCGGATCATCGATCACCTGACACCGCATCCCGAACACCCGCTCCACCAGCTCCGCGTCGACGACCTCCGAAGGCGGCCCCTCCGCCACGATCGCCCCGTCCCGCATCGCGATGAGATGCGTGGCGTACCGCGCGGCGTGGTTCAGGTCGTGGAGCACGGCGACCAGCGTCCGCCCCTGCGTCTCGTGCAGCTCGGCGCACAGGTCGAGGACATCGATCTGGTGCTGGATGTCGAGATACGTCGTCGGCTCGTCGAGCAGCAGCAACGGCGTCTGCTGGGCCAGCGCCATGGCGATCCAGACCCGCTGACGCTGACCGCCGGACAGTTCGTCGACATAGCGGTCGGCCAGCTCGGCCACGCCGGTGGACTCCATGGACTCGTCGACCACCCGCTCGTCCTCCGGCGACCACTGCCGCAGCAGCCCCTGGTGGGGGTACCGGCCGCGGGCGACGAGGTCGGCGACGGTGATCCCGTCGGGGGCTATGGAGGACTGCGGCAGCAGCCCCAGCGTCCGGGCGACCTTCTTCGCCGGCAGCTGGTGAATGGTCTGCCCGTCCAGCAGCACCTGCCCGGCGCTCGGCTTCAGCAACCGGGCCAGCGCCCGCAGCAGGGTCGACTTGCCGCAGGCGTTGGGACCGACGATCACGGTGAAGGAGTTGTCGGGAATCTCCACCGAGAGGTTCTCGGTGATGACCCGCTGGTCGTAACCGAGGGTCACCGATTCTGCGGTGAGGCGCTGCATGGTCGTACTCCCGGAGTCGGCGAGGTGGAGCGGCACGGCGCGGGGCACGGGCAGACCACCGAGCAGCACCAGGTTAGGTTAGCCTATCTTCCTCTTCGCGCCACTGGCCCCGGGCCGCCGCCCCACGCCCTCAACACCCTCACGGGCCAAGGACGTCGGGCGGCGACGGGACCGTTTCAGAGCCCGAGCCCGGCGAGGGCCTTCCCCGCCTTGAGCTCGCACACACCCGCACCGGCGGAGGTCCAGGCGGCCGCGCAGAGCGCCCGCAGCCCGTCGAGCGCGCCGCCCTCGCCCTCCAGGGTCAGCGCGTCCCCGCGCACGGCGGCCGTCCAGCCCCCGCACCGGTACGCGTCACCGGCCGGTGTGACCTCGGGCTGCCCGGTCAGCAGCCCCCGCAGGTCCCGGTCCACATAGGTCGGCCGGTGCTGCGGCGGCGCGGCGAGAAGCTGCGCCGCGTCGGTCACCCCGGTCAGCACCAGCAGGGAGTCCACGCCCCCGTTGAACGCGCCCTCGATGTCCGTGTCCAGCCGGTCCCCGACGACGATCGGCCGCTTCGCCCCGGTCCGCAGCACGGTCTCGCGGTGCATCGGAGGCAACGGCTTCCCGGCGACCTGCGGCTCGGCGCCGGTGGCGATCCGTACGACCTCGACCGCGGCCCCGTTGCCGGGCGCGATGCCCCGGGCGCCGGGGATGGTCAGGTCGGTGTTGGACGCGAACCACGGCAGCCCGCGCCGGATCGCGTAACTCGCCTCGGCGAACCGCCCCCACGTCATGTCCGGCCCGCCGTACCCCTGGACGACGGCCACCGGGCCGTCGTCGGCCGACTCCACGGGCACCAGCCCGCGCTCGCGCAGCGCGACCCGCAACCCCTCGCCCCCGATCAGCAGCACCCGGGCTCCCGGCGGCAGTTGACCGGCGGCGAGCCGGGCGACGGCCTGGGCGGAGGTGATCACGTCGGAGGGGTCGGCGGGCACCCCGAGCTCCGTCAGGTGCTCGGCCACCGCGTCCGGCGTCCGCAGCGCGTTGTTGGTGACGTACGCGAGGTGCATGCCCCCGGCCCGTGCCTCGGCCAGCGACTCCACGGCGTGACCGATGGCCTCGCCGCCCGCGTACACGACCCCGTCGAGGTCGAGGAGCGCCGTGTCGTACGCCTCGCTCAGCGCCGTGCTGCTTCCCGCCGGCCGGACCCGGTCCTGCTGGTGGCTCATATGACTCGCTCCTCTTCCAGGCTTCCGCCCCGATCATCGCGTATGCCCTCTGCACACATACGATGCCCTGATGAACACTTCAGGTCCCGTCGGCCAGGGGCTGCGGCTTATCCCGTTCCGCGGACTGCGTTACGTCCCCGAGCGGGTCGGCAGCCTTGCCGCCGTGACATCGCCCCCGTACGACGTGGTCGTCCGGCCCGACGGGCTGCACCACCTGGAGTCGGCGGATCCGCACAACATCGTGCGCCTCATCCTCCCCCAGGCCGACACGGCCCGGGACCGGCACCGGCAGGCGGCCGCCACACTGGACCGCTGGCAGGCCGAGGGGATCATCGCCCCGGACCCGGACCCGGTGCTGTACGTCTACGAGCAGCGGAACGACGAGATCCTCCAGCGGGGCCTGATCGGCGCCCTGGCCCTCTCCCCCGCCGCCGAGGGCATCGTGCTGCCCCACGAGGACGTCATGGACGACGTCGTCGCGGACCGCGCGGAGCTGATGCGTACGACAGAGGCCCATCTGGAACCGCTGCTGCTGACCTACCGCGGCGAGGAGGGCCCGCCGGCCGGGGCGGCAGCGGTGATCGAGCGCACCGTCCTGCGGGAACCGCTGCTCGCCACCACGACGGAGGACGGCTTCCGGCACCGGCTCTGGGCCGTGACGGACCCGGCCGAACGGAGCGAGATCGAGACAGACCTCGCCCGGCACCAGGCTCTCATCGCGGACGGCCACCACCGCTGGGCCACCTACCTCCGGCTCCAGCGGGAACAGACCGCCCCCGGGCCATGGGACTACGGCCTCGTCCTCCTCGTCGACACGGCCCGGCACCCGCTCCAGGTCCGCTCCATCCACAGGCTCCTGCGCGGGCTGCCGGTCTCCCGGGCCATCAAGGCGCTGACCGGTCTCTTCCGGGTCCAGCCGGTCGAAGGGCCCCTCGCGAAGGCCCTCGAAGCGCTGGACGAAGCGGCGGCCGGGGGCAACGCGTTCCTCCTCGCCGGCGACGGCGGCTTCCACCTGGTGGACCGCCCCGACCCGGCCCTGCTGGCCCGCACCGTCCGGACGGACCGCCCCGACGCCTGGCGCACCCTGGACGCGACGGTCCTGCACTCCGCGCTGCTCGACGACGTGTGGCGGATCCCCGACGCGCCCGAGCACATCGGCTACATCCACGACACCGAGGCCGCCGTCGAACAGGCGGAACGCCTCGACGCCACGGCGGTCCTGATGCATCCCGTACGCGAAGAGGTCGTCCGGGACCTGGCCCGGCAGGGTGTCACGATGCCCCGCAAGTCGACGTCGTTCGGCCCGAAGCCGGCCACGGGCCTGGTCATGCGGAGCCTCACCCTCGACTGAGGGTCGATGGGAACAAAGAAGGGGCGGCACTCCGATGACCGGAGTGCCGCCCCTCTTCGTCAGCGACTAGCCCTTGACGGCCCCGTCCGCAGAACCGTCCTGGTCGTCATCCACGTCCCCGTCCGCATCCTCGTCCGCGCCGACGGCCTCACGCGCGTCGTCGCGGTCCGCGGGAGACTCCTCGTCGTCCTCGTCGTCGCCGAGGACGTCGACGAACTCGACGCCGTCGAGCGCGGCGAGCCGGTCCGACGCGTCGGTGGAACCGTCCTTGTCGGCCTCCAGCGCCTTCCCGAACCATTCCCGCGCCTCGTCCTCGCGGCCCGCCTCCAGCAGGGCGTCCGCGTACGCGTAGCGAAGTCGCGGCGTCCACGGCTGCACGGAGTTGGACGCGAGCTCGGGGCTCTGGAGCGTCACGATGGCGGCGTCGATCTGACCCATGTCCCGGCGTGCCCCGGCGGCCACCAGCCGCATCTCGACCTGCCCGGCCTTGTCCAGCTTCTGCACCTCGGGCTCACCGGCCATGGCCATCGCCCGCTCGGGCCGTCCGAGTCCGCGCTCGCAGTCCGCCATGACGGGCCACAGGTCCACGGACCCGGTCATCCGCCGGGCCGCCCGGAACTCGGCGAGCGCCTCGGCGTACTTCTGCGTGGCGTACGCCGCGAACCCGGCCGCCTCACGCACAGCAGCGACACGGGACGCGAGCCGGAGGGCGATACGGGCGTACGCGTACGCCTCCTCGGGCTCCTCGTCGATCAGCCGGGCCACCATGACGAGGTTGCGCGCGACGTCCTCGGCCAGGGTCTTCGGCAGACTCATGAGCTCCTGGCGTACGTCCTTGTCGATCTCGTCGCCCGTGACGTCGTCCGGAATCGGCAGCCGCTTGATCGGCTCGCGGTCGCGGTCGCCGCCCCGGTCGTCGCGTCCCCGGAAACCACCACGGTCCCGGTCGTCGCGCTGGCCGCCACGGTATCCGCCCCGGTCCCGGTCGCCGCCGCGGTCGTCGCGGCGGAACCCACCACCGGAACCGCCACCACGGTTGTCGTCACGGCGGAACCCACCGCCGGAGGGCCGGTCGTCATCACGACGGGGGCCACGGGGACGGTCGTCACGGCGCTCGAAACCACCGCTGGGACGGCCACCACGGTCATCACGCTGCTGACCACCCCGGTACCCACCACGGTCATCATCACGACGCGGCCCACGATCACGATCCCGATCACGGTCATCGCGACGGAACCCACCACCGGAGCCACCGGAAGGCCGGTTGTCATCGCGACGGAAGCCACCGCCGGAGCCGCCGGAGGGCCGGTTGTCGTCACGGCGGAAGCCTCCGCCGGAGGGCCGGTCGTCATCACGACGCGGGCCACGATCACGATCCCGATCACGGTCGTCACGGCGGAAGCCGCCACCGGAGCCACCGGACGGCCGGTTGTCATCACGACGGGGACCACGGGGTCGGTCATCACGCCGTTCGAAACCACCACCGCGGTTGTCATCGCGACGGAAGCCACCGCCGGAGCCGCCGGAGGGCCGGTTGTCGTCACGGCGGAAGCCTCCGCCGGAGGGCCGGTCGTCATCACGACG
>NZ_JBIVUT010000016.1:0-626 GCF_044757365.1 Streptomyces sp. NPDC091289 | reverse complement strand
CGACGCGGGCCACGGGGGCGGTCGTCACGGCGCTCGAAACCACCGCTGGGACGGCCACCACGGTCATCACGCTGCTGACCACCCCGGTACCCACCACGGTCATCATCACGACGCGGCCCACGATCACGATCCCGATCACGGTCGTCACGGCGGAACCCACCACCGGAACCACCAGAAGGCCGGTTGTCGTCACGACGGAACCCGCCACCGGTCGGCCGGCTGTCGTCACGGCGCGGGGCACGGTCGCGGTCCCGGTCGTCACGACGGAAGCCACCGCGGTCGTTGTCGCGTCGAGGTGCGCCGGAACCGGACCGGTCGTCACGACCACCGCGGTAACCGCCCCTGTCACCACCGTCCCGGCGACGCGGCTCGCGCTCCGGACGATCGTCGGGAGAGTTGGTGGACATGGGTGTGACTCCTGTCTTCGGGTACCACAGACATTCTCGCGCAGCAGAGCATCCGACGCGCTTCGGGAAAAACAAAAGGACCCCTGGTCCCAGCATGAACGCTGGGACCAGGGGTCCTTGAAAGATTGTTCGGCGGCGTCCTACTCTCCCACAGGGTCCCCCCTGCAGTACCATCGGCGCTGAAAGGCTTAGCTTCCGGGTTCGGAATGTAACCGGGCG